>NZ_JCAXDU010000008.1:0-230880 GCF_059759155.1 Rhodococcus sp. GQ147 | reverse complement strand
GCGGCGTATGTCGAGGCGGGGTTGAATCATCTGGTGTTCCACGCGCCGGGTCATGATCAGAAGCGGTTCCTGGAGTTGTTCGAACGGGACCTCGCCCCGCGCCTGCGCGCACTGGCGTGACGAAAGGCGTTGGCAGAAACATGGATACGGAAACACAGGATGTGACGACCACGGAGGCCTGGCGAGCCCTCGATGCCCATCGCGACGAGATCGCCGCGGTGTCCCTGCGGGAGCTGTTCGCGATCGAACCGCAGCGCGCGCAGGCGTTGACCTCGCACGCCGGGGATCTGGTGGTCGACTTCAGCAAACAACGTCTCACCGGTCGCACTCTCGAACTGCTCCTCCAGCTGGCGGAGCAGACGGGTGTGGCCGCGGCTCGGGAGGCGATGCTCTCGGGTGCGCACATCAACGTCACCGAGGATCGGGCGGTGCTGCACACCGCCCTGCGTCTGCCCCGCGATGCGCAGTTGATCGTCGACGGGGTCGATGTCGTCGCCGATGTCCACGCCGTGCTCGACCGGATGGGCGAGTTCACCGACCGCCTCCGCAGCGGCGACTGGCGCGGCGCCACCGGGCAGCAGATCACCACGGTGGTCAACATCGGCATCGGCGGCTCCGATCTCGGCCCGGCAATGGTCACCCGCGCACTGCGGCGCTTCCACGACGGGCCGGCGACGCGGTTCGTCTCCAACGTCGACCCCGCCGATCTGACCGCGGCACTGGCCGACCTGGACCCGGCGACGACCGTGTTCATCGTCGCGTCGAAGACGTTTTCCACCCTCGAAACCCTCTCCAACGCCACCGCCGCCCGCCGCTGGCTCGTCGACGCCCTCGGTGAGGACGCGGTGGCGAAGCATTTCGTCGCGGTGTCGACGCACACCGAGCGGGTGGTCGAGTTCGGCATCGACCCGGCGAACATGTTCGAATTCTGGGACTGGGTCGGCGGCCGCTATTCGGTCGGCTCGGCGATCGGGCTGGCGGTGATGTGCGCCATCGGACGCGAGCGGTTCGCCGAGTTCCTCGCCGGCATGCACACCATCGACACCCACTTCGCCACCACCGCCCCGGCACAGAACGCACCGTTGCTGGCGGGGGTGATCGGGGTGTGGAATGCGAGCATCCTCGGTTATCGGTCGCGCGCGGTGGTGCCCTATGCGCAGGATCTGGCGCGGCTGCCGGCCTATCTGCAGCAGCTGACCATGGAATCGAACGGCAAATCCGTGCGCGCCGACGGCACACCGGTGGTGTGTCCGACCGGGGAGGTGTTCTGGGGTGAGCCCGGTACCAACGGTCAGCACGCCTTCTTCCAGTTGCTGCACCAGGGCACCGAGATCGTCCCCGTCGACTTTCTCGGCCTGGCCCGTAGCGGCGACGACCTGCCGGCCCGCGACGGGCAGACCAGCATGCAGGTGTTGTTGCTGGCGAACATGTTCGCCCAGGCCAAAGTGTTGGCCTTCGGGCGTGATGCCGACGAGGTCCGCGCCGACGGCGTCGACGAGGCGTTGGTGGCGCACAAGGTGATGCCCGGGGATCGGCCGTCGACGACGATCCTCGCCCCGGAACTGACCCCGTCGGTGGTCGGGCAGATCATCGCCTTCTACGAACATCAGACCTTCGTCCAAGGCGTCGTGTGGGGGATCGACTCGTTCGACCAGTGGGGCGTCGAACTCGGCAAGACCCAGGCCACCGCCCTGCAGTCGGTGCTCGCCGGCGACGAGATCCCCGACACCGGCGACGCGTCCACCGACCACCTGATCGAGGTCTACCGCACCCTGCGCAACGGAGGGAGGTAGGACATGCCCGCGCTGAAGTTGCTCTATCTGCCGCCTCCCGTTACCGAGGAATGGGATTGGCAGATGGACGCGGCTTGTCGCGACGCAGACGGATCGTTGTTCTTCCACCCGGACAACGAGCGGGGCGACGCGAGGGAGAACCGGATAGCTTCGGCCAAGAAGGTCTGCGCTCGTTGTCCGGTGCGGGAGAAGTGCCTGCAGTACGCCCTCGATTCCGGTGAACGCTACGGGATCTGGGGTGGGCTCACAGAGGACGAACGCACCCGGGTGAGGAAGGCCCGCCGGCGCCGCACGAGCCGGTGACGTCCGCTCGCCCTCACCCGCCGGAGACGACTTTCCCGATGACCCGCGCGGCCTCCCGGAAGGCCGCCGGATTCGGTCCTGCGTAGTTGAGCCGGAGGTACTGACCGGTGGGCTCCGCCGGGAACCACTCGTCACCTGCCGCGACGAGCACCCCGGCGGCCTCGCACTCGTGCGCGACGGCCTCGGCGTCGACGTCGTCCGGGAGCCTGCCCCACAGGTTGAGCCCACCGGACGGTAGCCCGTCGACAGCCACATCCGGTGCGAGCTCACGAAGTTCGCTCACGAGAAGGTTGCGGCGCGATTCGAGCTCGCGCCGCACCGCCCGCAGATGGGTCTGCCATGCCGGCTGGGTGACGACGTCGAGCGCGACCGTCTGGAGAACGCCGCTCACATAGACGGATTCGGCCTGCACGTCGGCGAGGATGCGTTCGCGAGCCGGTCCACGCGCGACGATCGCCGCGACCCGCACCGACGGCGCGACACTCTTGGTCAGGGAGCGGACATAGACGACGTGGCCCGAATCGTCGCGGGCGAACAGCGGAACGGACGGGGCCGAGATCGCGAAGTCGTGGGCCCAGTCGTCCTCGATGACGAACGCTCCCGCATCGCGCACGACGTCGAGGACCCGCTCGCCGGTCGACGACGACCATTGCGCCCCGGTGGGATTCGCGAAGTTCGGTTGTGCGTAGAAGGCGCGGGCCCGGGTCCGATCGAAGGCGCGGGCCAATTCGTCGGGATCGGGCCCGTTGGGTCCGCTGGAAACCGGTGCGAGCTGCACGCCGGCCTTCGTGGCCGCGAGGATTGCACCCCAATAGGTCGGTGACTCCACGATGAGGGGATTACCGGCGCCGACGAGTGCGCGGAAGATCGACCCGAGCCCGCTCTGACTGCCGGGGGTGATGATCACGTCGCCCGCGGACGGCGGGGCCGTGCGCGCGTTCGTCGCTTCCGACAGCTCCGCGGCGAACCACTCCTGCAGTTCGGGAAGTCCTGCAGCAGGTGTCCGTCCTACGGCGGCGTCGCTGCGGGCTGCGCGTGAATATGCTCCGCGGACAAGGCGTTCGGGAAGCAGCGTGCGGTCGGGATAGCCGGAGTGGAGTGAGACCACATCGTTGGACACGGTGCGCAGGGCGGCGGAGGCGCGAGGCAACGAGGGAGCCGTTCCGAGCGCTTCCGTCTGCCAGCTGTGATCGATCGTGTTCGACGTGCGGATCCGGCGGACGAAGGTTCCCACACCGGTGCGACTCTCCACGAGACCCCGGGTCTGGAGTGTCTTCAATGCTTTCTGCACCGTGACGGGGCTGACGCCGTACTGCGCGACGAGCGATCTCGTCGACGGCAACCGGGCGCCGGGTGCTGCGGTGGCGATCCACCGGGTCAGTTCCGCGACGAGCTGGGAACTGCTACTGTTCGACATGAGATTGAAGAGTAGCGCTATTGTGTCCGGCAGGCCAGTGCTATCGTCCGATCCTCGCGGGCTCGCCTGGGGTCTGCTCGGCGTCGCAGGCTTCTCCCTGACCGTGCCGCTCACCCGCATCGCCGTCGAGAACGGGGCGATGTCACCGCTGTTCGTCGCCGCCGGCCGCGCGGTCGTCGCGGCGGTTCTCGCCGCTCTGGCGCTCGCGCTCACGGGGCAACGACTCCCGAACACGCATCAGTGGCGCAGGATCGCCGTCGTCACAGGTGGGGTGGTGATCGGATTCCCCATGCTCACCTCGTACGCCCTGACCATGGCACCGGCGAACCACAGCGCGATCGTCATCGCGATCCTTCCGGCTGCGACCGCGGTGGTCGCGGTGTTGCGGGCCCACGAACGGCCGCCCACCCCGTTCTGGGTCGCGGCGGGTGCGGGGACGGTCGCCGTCATGGCCTTCGCGGGCCTGCGTGGCGGAGGTGCCGCGGGATTCGGTCGAGCCGATCTGCTGTTGCTCGGCGCGGTGGTCGCCGCCGCCGTCGGTTACGCAGAAGGCGGGCTGCTGGCGCGGGAGATCGGTGCGTGGCAGACGATCTCGTGGGCACTGGTGCTGGGGTCACCGTTGATGGTGACACTCACCCTGGTCTCGCTCGCCGACGGACCGCCGCAGGGTGGGGTGACGCACTGGGCGTCGTTCGCGTACCTCGGCATCGTCAGCATGTTCCTCGGGTTCTTCGCGTGGTACCGAGGTCTGGCCATCGGGCCGATGGCTCGGGTCGGGCAGGTGCAACTGACCCAGCCGATCATGACGGTCGGCTGGGCCGCCTGGCTGCTGGGAGAACCATTGACATGGGCAGTGTTTGCGGGCGGTGCCGTCGTCGTGCTGTGCGCCGGCACCGCCGTCCGCGTCCGTCGGAATTGAACGTCGGTCCTTGTCGAGGAAGAAGTCCCCAGCGCGGGTTGTCGCCGACGACGGGTTCCGTGTTTTCGCTCGGAGCCACGATCTCCTCCGTAGCCTGGACGTACCACGGGCGCGGTGGGGTGACGATGAAACAGGCAGTCCTTGTGATGGTGTTGCTGCTGGTCGCGGCCTGTTCGAACGCGGGAGAGCAGGAACAGCGGACGAACGTCCCGGCGGTCGAAGCGGACTGCGATGCCGCCGACCACCGCTTCGTCTCGTCCGTCGGCGCCGATGGCCGCCATTTCGAGGATCAATACGGTGATCCCGTCCTCGTCCGCGGCGACTCGCCGTGGTCGGGGATGGCCGACTGGTCGCCCGAGCAGGCCGAGTTGTATTTCACCGACCGCGAGATCAACGGGTTCAATGCCTCGATCATGTCGGCGATCGTCGTGCCGGTGAACGGCGGCCCGAGCTACGAAGGCGCCACCTTCGACGGCATCGAACCGTTCGTCGACGGCGACATCACGCAGTGGAACGAGGTGTACTGGTCGCGTGTCGACGACTACCTCCGGATCGCGTGCCGCCACGGGAACACGGTATTTCTGTATCCGATGGACGGGTGGAACCTCACCCACGTCTTCGCGTCGACCACGCCGGAACAGGCCTTCGAGTACGGACGGCGGTTCGCGCAGCGGTACGCGGAATTCCCGAACATCGTCTGGATGACCGGCGGGGACTACTCACCGGAGGCGGAGGATCTCGCGGCCGGTGCCGAGTCGGATCTCGTGCTGCACGCGATGCTCGACGGGATCCGTGATGCCGGCTCCGACGCACCGTTCACGATCCAACTGGGGTGGGACAAGCTGCTGTCCACGGATCACCCGTTCTGGGAACCGGTCGTGGACTGGAACTTCGTCTACACCTACGCGCCCACCTATCAGGCCGTCCTGCAGGCCTACGAGCGTGCCGACGGAACCCGCGACCCGCGACCCGCACTGTTCTCGGAGGGCAACTACGAAGGTGAGAACAACCAGGAGGACACGGCACCGACCACCGACGAGACACTCCGACGTCAGGCGTTGTGGGCACTGACCTCCGGTTCGCCCGGCGAGTTCCGGGGTTCCGACGACTGGGAGTTCCCGGACGGGTGGGAAACCCGTCTGGATACTCCCGCTGTCGCACAGCTGCGAGCGATACGTGAACTGTGGCAGTCGTGGCCGTGGTGGGAGCTCGTGCCGGATATCGACGAACCGCTCGTCGTCGCAGGTCGCGGCACCCCGTGGACGAGTGACGAGATGATCGACGTTCTCGACGACGAGTACGTCACCGCTGCCCGGACACCCGACGGTTCACTCGCCGTCGTCTACCTTCCGACGCAGCGCACGATCCGGCTCGATCCTGCGTTGGTACCGGAGGAGGCGACCCTCGAGTGGGTCGACCCCGCCGACGCGACCGGGCCTCGGCAGCCGGCGACTTCCGACGAGAACGGCGACATCCCTATACCGGGGCCGAACACGGATGGAGACGGGGATTGGCTTCTCGTGATCACCGAGCGAGAGGGATGAACTTTGCTGTTCGAGAATGCTGCTCTCGTCAGCGGGCGGCGAATCCCTGCGAGCAGAAACTCCATACCTCGTCGGCCGAGATGAGAAGGGTCGTGGTGTCGTCGCCACCGCTCGACTGGGCAATGGACATCACGGTCTGCATTGTCATGGCGGCCATTCGCTTCGCGTTCGTTCCCTCGCGAAGGCTGCCCTCGGCATCGACCTTCTCCATCAGCTCCGTGAACAGCGTGAGCATCGGTGCGTGTGCGACCTTCACCTCGGCAGGATGGGTGAGCACCAGCTGCGGCGCGAGGTCGGTGAACAGGGGGCGCGGGGCCGCCGGATCGGGTCGGGACGACTCGAACAGCAGTTCCACTGCGACGCGTAGCTGATCGAGAGGATCCTTCTCGTCGGCGGCAGCGGCACGGATCTGATCGGCAGAGCGGCTCAGAGCATCCTCGAAGAGTGCCAGCAACAGCTCGTGCTTACCGTCGAATTGTAGGTAGAAGCTGCGAAGCGACTGCTTCGACCGGTCGACAACTTCCTGAACCGTGAAGTCGGTGCTGCCCTTTTCCGCGATGATCGCCTGTGCGGCATCGAGAAAGCGCTGAACGCGCTGCTCGGCGCGCAGCTTCGCGGTCCGGATGGAACGCTCCACCGCGCGCTGCTTCCAGGCCGGCTCTTCGCTGGCGCCCGTCACTGCCCGGATCGCCCTGTGTCGCGTGGAGTGGACATGGGGACACTGTACCGGAGGGTAGGGAGGCAACGCGGGGCCGTCCTTCCGCTTTCCGTCCGGACTCGAGACTGTTGCTATCAGAAAAAGAAACCTTGTTCTCATCCCGATACGGCTGATTCGGGGCCGGAAAGAGGCAAGTCGGAATGCGCACCCGGGACGCAATCCGCTGCCGTTCTCGCCATCCGCTGCGGCAATTCGCTGGTTGTCAGGATGGCCGTGAGACATCCTGACAACCAACGCGGGGATCGGAGCGCACCCGGCCCCCGTAGACGGGTCATTCCCCGCAAGAGGCTCGGGAGGTGGATTCTCTGCTGGAGAATGGAAGGCCGGACGCCGGACCCGTCGAAGAACGGCGCGCTCTGATCTCAGTCGAGCCGGATCGCCCTTTCGGGGCAACCCCCTGCGGCCTCCCGCACGGAGTCCTGGTGTTCGGCCGGGACCTCGGACATCAGGGTGACGGCGTATCCGCCGTCGCTCAGGTCGAAGACCTCCGGGCAGGCCGCGAGGCAGACGCCGTGTCCGCGGCAGGCGTCGTCGTCGACGACGACCTTCACTTCGACTCACCTTCCGCCGGCGTGTACTCGAGGTGCAGGGCGAGCAGGCCACGCAGGATGAAGGTCGGCAGGTAACCGAACTTCCGGTCGTCCTCGGGGCCGTGCACCTTCTCGGAGATCCGGATCTCGCTGGTGCGCTCGAGCAGGCGCGCGATGCCCACGCGTCCTTCGGTTCGGGCGAGCGGGGCGCCAGGACACGAGTGCACGCCGCGACCGAACGCGATGTGGGTGCGTGCGTTGCGGCGATCGATGTCGAACTCGTTCGGGTCGGAGAACTGGCGCGGGTCGCGGTTGGCGGCGCCGTTGACCAGCATCATGATCGTGCCGGCCGAGACGTCGACCCCGCCGACGGTGGTGGGAGTCTTCGCGAGCCGGAAGTCGCCCTTGATCGGGCTCTCGAAACGCAGCGTCTCTTCGATGAAGTTCGGGATGCGATCGGGCTCGCTGCGCAGGGTCTTCTGGAGTTCGGGCTGCTCGGCGATGATCCGCAACGCGGAACTCAACAGACGCACGGTGGTCTCCTGGCCGGCGGAGAACACGTTCGCGGCGATACGCAGGACGTCGTCGACGGGCGGCAGGGTGCCGTCGGGGAAGGTTGCGGTGGCGAGGCCCGTCAGCACGTCGTCGGTGGGGTTCGCGCGGCGGTCCTCGATGTACTGGCCGAACTTCTTGTACAGGAACTCGAGCGGGTTGAGCTTCAGCGTCTCACCCTCGGTGCTGCCGAGCGAGAAGCCTTTCTCCACTTGGATCTTCAGGCCCTCGATGAATTCTTGATGGTCACTCTCCGGCACGCCCAGCAGGTCGGCGATGACGAGCATCGCGAACGGAGCGGCGAAGCCGGTGATGTAGTCGCCCTCGCCTCGGGCGAGCAGATCGTCGAGGAGGCGGTCGGCGATGCGCTCGATGAAGGCCTCGTTCTCCTTGAGGCGCTTGGGCGTGATGAGCCGCATCAGCAGGCCGCGATGGTCGGTGTGCTGCGGGGGATCCATGGTGGGGAGCTGGTCGTTCATCGGCAGCGAGGGGCGGTGCTCCTCGATGAAGTCGGTGATGTCGTCGCTCTCGGGGCAGGCCGGAAGGCCGGAGAACGGACCGGTCACCGAGATACACGACGAGAAGGTCTGCTCGTCGCTCAGGACCTGGATCGCCTCTTCGTAGCCGGTGACCATCATGACGTTGTGGTGGGGTTCGCGCGTGACCGGGCATCCCTCGCGCAGGGCGTCGTAGTAGGGGTACGGGTCCTCGACGAGTTCCGGATCGGTGAAGAAGTTCTTCGTCTCGATGTCGGTCATGGTTCCTCCCGGGGCAGGCGGTGGCTGTGATGGAGTTCGGCTTCGCCACGCGGCGTCGCGCGCTCGAGTCCGTATCTCGACCGCACATCCAACCACGGGTTCGAAAGTTGGGCGCGAGAGGATCTTTCGTGCATTTCGGACTTGTGATGGATAACGTGACGACGATCGATGTGCTGTGTTCGATCTTGAAATGTGTGTAACCACAGAAGCGACAACATGCCCGTACTCGAGCCTCGGAAAGTTCGGGTACGGGCACGGGATGTGTTCATCGTCGGAATGTCCGATGGGTGACTTCACGCCGACGGTGGGTCGGTGGAGTCGACGGGAGGAAGAGCGACGCGACGACCTTTGCATCACGTTGTATCCGCGGATTAGCACCTCGCTGTCGCCGGCGATGATCACTTCCACACCGTCGCAGGGTTTTCCGACGGTCGTGGCGATCTGTTCGATGCGCACTGGGAAGCGGCCGACAAGGTGCTCTCGCGGCAAGCAGGCGCGCGGAAAATAGGGCGCAGGGGAAATCGGGACGGGTAGTTGTCACTGCAGCGCCGACCGTTTGCGCGCCTTGAAGACAGTTGCATGCCGTCCGAAGGCGTGCTTCTGTCCGCGGACCGTGCAAGCCTGCTCGTTCCGGGGTTGCGGTGATCTCCCTCTGCGGGTCCGGACGGACGTTTGGATGTGCTCCCGACGGGAAGCCTTCACAAGTCCTGCCCCTCCGACGCCGGGAGCACCTGTGCCTGCAACGACCGCGACCGTTTCGCCCACCGACGCCGCTCGGCTCCTCGGGCAGGTGGCCGTGCCGTTCGTGGCGGTGGGACCGATCGCTCGTCGGCGTTGGGCGATGAAGCTGCTCGAGAAGAACCAATCCGATGCCGGCGTGGTCCGCCTGGTCGCCGATCTACGGAAGCGGCACGGTGACGGACCGGTGGTCGTGCCGATCCCCGGCCGCACCCTCGCGATCGTCCTGACGCCCGAGGATGTGGACCGGATCCTGCGCACCGACACGGCATCGTTCACTGCGGCCAACAAGGAGAAGGTGGCCGCACTCAGCCCGTTCCAGCCCAACGGTGTGCTCATCTCCCGAGGGAACATCCGCGCCCAGCGACGCGCGTTCAACGAGTCGGTCCTCGAACCGGAACACGCCCTGCACCGTCTCGCGGCCGAATGGGTTCCCGTGATCGAGCAGGAGGCGCAGGATCTGCTCGAGCATGCGAGGTCGCGCGGTGAACTCGACGCTCCTGATTTCGTGAAGACCTGGTGGCGCCTCGTTCGGCGACTCGCGTTCGGCGACGCCGCCCGCGACGACGAGAGCATCACCGACCAGTTGTGGACGCTGCGCTCGAACGGGAACTGGTCGTTCGCGCATCCGCTCCGGCACCGCCTGCGCGATCGGTTCACCCAGAACCTGCACCGTCATGTCACGGCGGCTCCGTCCCAGAGTCTGGCCGGGGTGGTCCGGGACCTCGCAGCGCCGGCGTCCGTCGACCCGATCGGGCAGATGCCGCACTGGTTGTTCGCGTTCGACGCCGCAGGCATGGTCAGCGCCCGAACCCTGGCGGTGTTGTCGACCCATTCCGAGCAGCGTCTGCGCGTCGAGTCGGAATTGTCAGGAACCGAAGCCGGGACACCGCAGGTCTACGAGTACCTGCGGGCCTGCGTGCTGGACACGACCCGGCTGTGGCCGACCACTCCGGTGATCCTCCGGGACTCCGTGGAAGAGACCACGTGGAGCGACGGTGCGGGTGGTACCTCCACGATTCCCGCCGGTACGGGCTTCGTGATCCTGTCCTCGGCCTTCCACCGCTCCGACGACCTGCCGTTCGCCGACACCTTCGAACCCGAGATCTGGCTCGACGGCCGCGCCGAGCGCTATCCCGCGCTCGTGCCGTTCAGCGCCGGACCGACGGTGTGCCCCGGGCGCAGCATCGTGCTGTTCGCGGCGAGCACCTTCCTTGCGACTCTGCTCCGGTCCGCCGAGTTCACCGTGGTGTCGGATATGAAGCCGGATCCGGCGCGTCCGCTGCCCGCGACGTTCGACAATTTCGGTCTGCGTTTCGCGGTGCGGTAGGGCTCTCTCGGCTGGGGCCGCAATACCGCCTCGATACCCCCTCGGAGATCGTTTCCCCGTTATCCGATGGCGTGACGTCACTCACGGTTCACCCCGGTTTTGCGACCAACGCGTGAGGTCGATGGTGTCGATGTGAATCGAGTAGGGAGAATCGGGCGCTTTTTGTCCGATACCGGTCGGTTTGGAGTCAAGGCGACACGCTGAGTTCGTCAAAGGTCGAAGTACTCTGTGATGGAATCGTGACCCTTTCGTTACCGAGGGCCTGTCCCAGAGGAAACTGCTGTGATCCGAAATCCTGAATCCACCCACACCCGAGAAGCCACCGATCTGCGACGGCGCGCAACCCGCGCCGGCAGGTGGATGGCAGTCGCGGTCCTCGCGAGCGCCGTCACCGTCGGCGGAACGACGGTCGCGAACGCCGCAGGCGACCGGGTCCGCGTCGAGTCCGCCACCGCATGGACGGGCGCCGGGGAGAACCTCTCGACCGCACCGCAGGTGCTGAAGGTCACCGGTGTCGACGCATCGCACTACACCGAGAAGCTGAACCGCGCCGCCGAGAGGGAAGCACAGCGTGTCGCCGAGGCGATCGCTGCCCAGGAGGCAGCACAGCGTGCCGAGGCCGAGCGGATCGCCCGCGAGGCCGCCGAGCAGGCCGCTCGTGAGGAGGCCGCGCGTCGCCCCGCGCTCGCCTTCCCCGCTGCAGGAACGCTGACCTCGGGCTACGGTCCGCGCTGGGGGACCAACCACAACGGTATCGACGTCGCCAACTCGATCGGCACGCCCATCGTCTCCGTCACCGACGGCGTCGTGATCGAATCCGGTCCGGCCTCGGGCTTCGGCCTGTGGGTGCGCATCGCGCAGGACGACGGCACGACCGGTGTCTACGGCCACATCGATCAGTCCTTCGTCTCGGTCGGCCAGCACGTCCGCGCCGGTGAGCAGATCGCCACGATGGGCAACCGCGGCCAGTCCACCGGCCCGCACCTGCACTACGAGGTGTGGCAGCCGGGCGGCGCCAAGGTCGACCCCATCCCGTGGTTCCACGCGCGCGGCGTTCCGGTGCCGAGCTCGCACCTCGGCTGATCCGGTAGGCGACAGCCCGAGAACGGCCCCCGAAACGAACGCCCCCGAAACGACCACTGCCCCGACGCTGTCCGCGTCGGGGCAGTGTCGTGCGTGGAGTTACCAGATGCGCACGCGCTCCGAAGGATCGAGATACAGCCTGTCGCCCTCGGTGACGTCGAACGCCTCGTAGAAAGCGTCGATGTTGCGGATCACGCCGTTGCAGCGGAACTCCGGCGGCGAGTGCGGGTCGACGGCGAGGCGTCGTGACGCCTCCTCGTCGCGAACCTTCGTACGCCACACCTGCGCCCATCCGAAGAACACGCGCTGCAGGCCGGTCAGGCCGTCGATGACCGGCGCGGGCTTGCCGTCGAGCGCGATCTCGTAGGCCTTCAACGCGATCGACAGGCCACCGAGATCACCGATGTTCTCGCCGATCGTGAAGCTGCCGTTGACACGCTGTCCGGGAAGGGCCTTCGGCTCGAACTCGTCGTACTGCGCGATGAGGGCCGCGGTGCGCTTACCGAACTCCTCGCGGTCCGAATCGGTCCACCAGTTCTCCAGATTGCCGTCGCCGTCGTACTTCGCGCCCTGATCGTCGAATCCGTGGCCGATCTCGTGCCCGATGACCGCGCCGATACCGCCGTAGTTCGCGGCGTCGTCGGCATGCAGGTCGAAGAACGGGGGCTGGAGAATCGCGGCGGGGAAGACGATCTCGTTCATCCCCGGGTTGTAGTAGGCGTTGACCGTCTGCGGGGTCATGAACCACTCGCCGCGATCGACCGGACCACCGAGCTTGCCGAGATCGCGGTCGTATTCCGCGGCGTACCCGCTGCGGTAGTTGCCCACCACGTCGTCCGGGGTGATCGTCACAGCGGAGTAGTCGCGCCAGGTGTCGGGATAGCCGACCTTGGGGGTGAACTTCTCGAGCTTGCGCAGCGCGGCCTCGCGCGTGGCCGGGCTCATCCATTCGAGGTCGGTGATGGACTGCCGGTACGCCTCGGTGAGATTGTCGACGAGCACCTGCATGCGCGTCTTCGCCTCGGCGGGGAAGTGCCGTTCGACGTAGAGCTTGCCGACGGCCTCGCCGAGCAGGTCCTGCACGAGCGACACGCCGCGCTTCCAGCGGTCGCGGATCTCCTGCGTACCGGTGAGCGTACGGCCGTAGAACGCGAAGTTCTCGTCGACGAACGCCTCGGACAGGTACGGAGCCCGCGCGCGCAGCACCCGCCACACCGCCCAGGCCTTCCAGTCGTCGAGGTCCTCGTCGGCCCACAACGTCGCGAACGTCTCGAGGAAGCTCGGCTGACGAACGACGATCTCGGCCCACTGTTCGGTGGTCGCGCCGGTCGCGGTGATCCATCCCGTCCAGTCGAACTGCGGAAGATCGGTGCGCAGCGAGTCGAGGGTGAGCAGGTTGTAACTCAGGTCGGCGTCGCGACGCTTGACGACGTCCCAGTGCCCAGCGGCCAGCCTCGTCTCGAGCGCGACCACCTTCGCCGCGTCGTAGGGCAGGTCGGCGAGGGCGAACATCCGGCCGATGTGGGCGGTGTACTGGTCACGGATCTCGGCGTAGCGGTCCTCGCGGTAGTACGACTCGTCGGGCAGCCCGAGCCCGCCCTGCGAAACGTGCATCAGGTACCGCTCGGAGTTCTTCGAATCGGTGTCGACGTAGTGTGCGAGCGCACCCGTCACGCCGGCGCGCTGCAACCCGCCCAGTACTGCCGCGAGCGCGGCGCGGTCGGCAGCGCCGGAGACCGCCCGGAGTTCCCCGCGGATCGGATCGAGACCGGCTGCCTCGATCGTCGCGGTGTCCATGAACGAGGTGTACAGGTCGCCGATCTTCTGGGCGTCGGTGCCCGGCTCGGCGCCGGACGCCGCGGCCTCTTCGATGATGGTCCGCACGTCGACCTCGGCCTTGTCGGCGAGCGTGCGGAAGGCTCCGTCGAGCGCGCGGTCGGCGGGGATCTCGTGTTCGGCGAGCCATCGGCCGTTCACGTGTTCGAAGAGGTCGTCCTGGGGGCGGACCCGTTCGTCGACGTGTCCGAGATCGATGCCGGAGCGAATCTCCGAGTTCTGCGCGAGGGTCATGCTCCCATCCTTACACCGGAAGGACAGGTCGTGCAGTCACCCTGCGGACCGGACCGCCGCGGAAGTGGGAGAACACCCTCGGGAGCGTTTACATACTCCTACCATCGCCCTCATGACCGAAGGTTCCACGACGGAGCCGCCCGTGGCGACCCCGTCCACACAGATGCTGGTCGATCCGCGCTTCATGCCTGTCGCGGATCTCTTCTTCCGGATGTTCTACAAGCCGAGCCAGGGCGGCGGCGCTCTCGCCTGCTACCTGCACGGCGAACCCGTCCTCGACATCTGGGCGGGCTGGGCCGCACGCGACAAGCGGTGGACCCGCGACACCGTGGTGCTGTCGTTCTCCACCGGCAAGGGGGTGGCCAGCACGGTGGTGCACCGCCTCGCCGAGCGTGGCCTGCTCGACTACGACGCAGCCGTGGCCGAGTACTGGCCGGAGTTCGCCGCGGCCGGCAAGGAGACGATCACCCTGCGACAGCTCATGTCGCATCGCGCCGGACTGCACAGGTCCCGCGGTCTCGTGCCCGGCAGGGAAGGACTGCTCGATTCAGAGGCGGTGGCCGCCGCGCTCGCCGCCTCCCCACCCGATCCACGACGTTTCCACGGGCCGGGTTATCACGCCGTCACCTACGGCAACCTCGTCGCCGAGATCGCATCGCGCGTGACCGGGGTGTCCTTCCAGGAACTCGTGCGCACCGAGATCGCCGAGCCGCTCGGCACGGACGAGTTCTGGTACCACGTGCCCGAGGACCAACGGCACCGCATCGCCCGGGTGTTCCCCAAGGTCAACTTCCTGCCGGCACCGTGGACGACGGCGTCGGCGGTGCTGTCGCACGCGCCGGGCGTGCGGGGTCTAGCCGAGGCAGGCATGGCGGAGGGCTTCGACGAGTTGATGCGCAGTCCGTCCGCGCACGACGCCGTCATGCCGGGATGGAACGGTGTGTTCACCGCTCGGGCCCTGGCCCGCATGTACGCGGCGATCGCGAACGGCGGAGCGATCGACGGTGCCCGCCTGTTGAAGGAGGACACCGTCGGCCAGTTGCTCGAAGTGCAGACCCGGCAACGCGACTACGTCCTCGGCATCCGGCCCAACTGGCGGCTGGGTTACCACCCCGGATGGGTCGCCCTGAGGCAGCAGCCGCTGCGGTCGGTCGGCCACTACGGCTTCGGCGGCTCGGGAGCGTTCGCCGACCCGGAGACCGGACTGTCGGTCGCGTTCGTCACCAACCGCATGGGCAACACCTTCACCACGATCTCCGACGGCCGGTTCCCGAGGCTCGGCGCCGCGGCGGTGACGGCCGCGCGCAGAGCAGCGTGATCAGACGTCGACACCCACGTTGACCGCGGCGAGGACCCGGTCACCCTCACGTGCGGTGACCGTCGTCCCCGTCGGGTCGGGGATCGAGTCGGTGTCGTTGCGAGTGTCGCGGCCGCTGTGCTCGGTGTACGGCTCGACCGTCCTCGTTCATGATCTCTCCTCCGTGCGTCCTCGTTCCGACCATCGTGCGTCCGGACGCTCGAGGCACGGTGCGAGAGAGCTGGGAGATTCCTGCGAATCCGTTACGCGCGGGGGAACAGCTGGACGTTGGCGTGTGCGCGCACGTAGACGGTGCCGTCGGCGGCGCACAGCGTCGTCTCGAAGGACGCGAGTCGCCGTCCGGCCCGCACCGCTTCGGATCGCAGTTCGATGACCGGCCCGGGGACGGCGGGCGAGCGGAGGTAGTCGAGGCCGATCTCCAGCACGCGATAGTCCTGATCGATGCCGGTCAGCGTCTGTGCGGCCAGGCCGGTGACGGCCTCCGCCATCGACACGAGCACACCGCCCTGCACCGAACCGATCACGTTGGCCATCCACTCGCGCGGCGACAGCCGGGCCTGCACGACGCCGCGCTCGGCGGCTGTCACCTCGAGTCCGAGCAGCCCGGCGAGCGGTCCGCGCGGAAGAGTCCCGGTGGAGATGCCCGTGACGATGTCGAGGCCGGGCAGTTCGGCCAGGATCGCCACATCGGACCACGGTTCCGGCTCGTCCCGCTCCGGCACGGCCTCCGACGCCTCGGCGCCGAGTTCCATCGGCGTGCGCCCGACGACGATGGAGCGGCCGACCAGGTGCGCGACGAGAGCACCCTGCTCGTCGCGCACGTCGGTGCCCGACACGGCGGTGGACTCGTCGAAGAACAGGCTGCTGCCGTGACCGACGAGGGCCCCCGAGGCGGGGAAGGGGTGGGCGAGCGTCGCCGTCACGTGCGACAGCACGCTCTGCGGTCGCTCACCGGTCTCCGCGAATCGCGCGATACCGGCGGGTGCGCCCGCGGCGACGTCGGTGAAGACGCCGATGGAGGCGAGCGTGGTCTGCCCGCGGTGGTCGAACAGGTGCGATCCGACGGACTGGGTGACCGAGACCGACGCGTCGTCGGCGACCTCGATGCCGACGCCCATGAAACGACCCGGACGATCGACGGTGAACTGTGCGGTCTCGATTGCCATTCCTTGCTTCTACCAGGAACAGCGCAATAAAGAGCAATCGGGGAGTGGTTCGTCCCGGTCCGCGATCACCGGTCGACCCCGCTCTGCGGTCACCCCTCGGCTCAGCTCCGTGACTGTCGGTCGCTTCAGCTCCGTGACTGTCGGTCGCTTCAGCTCCGTGGCGTCTCCGGACCGCGACGACCCTCGAGTTCCCGGATCCGCTTCGACGCCTCCTCGAGCCGCTTCTTCCGTTCTTCGGCCTCCGACTTCTTGAGCTCTTCGTAGACCTTCTCGTCGTCGTCGCTGTACTTCAGGATCAACCGCGGAACGCTGAGCGTGACGATCAGCGACGGCCACACGATCCACGCGTAGCTCCAGTCGAGAGCGATCTGCAGGACGAGGAAGGTCACGAGCGTGACGCCGATGATGATCCAGTCCAGCGTCTCGACCATGCTGCCCCGTTCGCGGAGCGAGGCCAGTTCGTCCTCCGGGGACTGGGGTGCCGTCGCAGAGGAGCTGTCGTGGCTGACCGCCGGCGCGGAGGAGTCGTGGGTCATCCGGATGTGACCGTCGACCTGTTCGAGGGGAACACCGCCGGGTAGCCCCCGGAAGGAGGGGAGCAACGCCGAAAACGTTCGCGCCGAAGATATCTCTCCGGATCGTTCGTAGAACTCGGCGCTGTCGAGCCGGCCCGCGGCGTAGTGTTCGCCGAGTGCGTTCAACGCGTGCATGCGTTCGGCGTCGCTGAGCAGCAGGTCGTCGTGATCGGAAGTGCCGGTCATTGTTTTTCCCGCGCTTTCGGAGTCGGTTGTCGAATCCTGGTGCATCCCCGATCCTAGAGCTGATGGTCGGGCATGTCCCGGGCGAGGATGGCCGCCTGGATCCGCGATTGCAGCCCGAGTTTGTGGAGCACCCGGGCGACGTGTGTCTTCGCCGTGTTCTCACCGATGCCGAGGCGGGTGGCGATCTGGCGGTTGGACAATCCCTCGCCCAGGCACGCGAAGACCTCCTGTTCGCGTGCGGTGAGGGCGTCGATATCCGGACCGTCCGGAACATACTCCCGCCGAGTCGATTTCGAGACGAACGCGTCGATGACGGTTCGCGTGATCTGCGGTGAGAGCACGGACTCCCCGGAGTGCACCGCCCGGATCGCGTCGAGCATGGCATCCGCGGAGGCGGTCTTGAGGAGGTATCCGGCCGCTCCGGCCCGAAGACTCTCGAAGACGTACTCGTCGATCTCGAAACTCGTCAGCACCAGCACCCGGGCACTCGTCTCCTCGGTGATGGTGCGGGTCGCGGCGATCCCGTCGACGTGCGGCATGCGGATGTCCATGAGGACGACATCCGGGGCGAGGGCGCGCGTCTGCGACACCGCGACGGCACCGTCGGCGGCTTCGCCCACCACCTCGATGTCCTCGCTCGTGTGGAGCAGGAGCCGCAGGCCCGCGCGGATGGCGCTGTGGTCGTCGGCGAGCAACACCCTGATCGTCACGTCGTACTCCTGTTCGCGATCGGCAGTTGCACGTATGTCCTCCATTCGTTCCCGTCGCGACCGGAGCGGGCGTGCCCGCCCACCGCGGCGGCGCGTTCGGCGATGTTGCGCAGGCCGTGCCCGGCGCCGCGGGCCGGTGACGGGTCCGGGGTGTCCGGGTCGCCGATCGGGTTCACCACCTCGATCCCGAGGCGGCCGTCGGCGTCGTCGAAACGAAGGGTCACCGGCCGTCCGGGTGCATGCTTGACCGCGTTCGTCAGGGTCTCCTGGACGATGCGGTAGGCCGTGAGATCGACCTCCGCGTCGAGGTCTGCGGGTGGACGACCGTCGATCCGGACGGAGGTGCCGGCGGCGCGTGCGGAGGCGGTGAGCGGTTCGAGGTCGGCGAGGCGACCCGCGGTGGTGATCTCGTCGGTGTCGTCGCTGCGCAGCAGACGCACCATCGACTGCATCTCCTGCAGGGCGGCCACGCTGCCGGAGCGCACGGACTCGAGCACGGTCAGCGCTCGGTCGGGATCGGAATCGCGGAGGCGGAGCGCGGCCTCGCTCTGGATCGCGATCGACGACAGGTGCCCAGCCACGACATCGTGCAGGTCGCGGGCCAGACGCTGCCGCTCGGTGGTGATGGCGGCGCGACGGTCCAGTTCCGCGACCCGCGAGAGAGCCTCGGCGCGTGCCCGTTCGATCTCGGCGGCGTCCCGATGTGTGCGGACGGATCGGGCCCACCAGATCGGGACGACGATCACGAGCGCGGCGATCGACACGGCCCATACGGCGATGCGCAGTTCTCCGAAGTACACACCGAGCGCGACGGCGCCGACGACGATCGGGACCAACGGGGCGCGTTCGAGGAAGCGGCTGGTGCGCGCCGAGCCGAAGAGCGTTGCGGTGTACAGCAGGTCGCCGTATGCGATCCAGACCGGCAGCGAAGGGCCGACGACGAGGTCGACCAGTACCGGAACCGTGCCCAGCAGGAGTGCGAGAAGCGGTCGCGTGCGGCGCATCGTCATCGGTGCACACACGCACGCGAGCAGAACCAGCCACACCCACAGCGGCTGCGGCGGCCGGTCCTCGACGAGCACACCGAGATCCAGGGCGTACAACAGCGCGCCACCCGCGAAGTACGCGAGGGCGACGAGCAGGGAGTTGTAGCGCGGGTTCACGAATCCCACTCGAATCTCGGATTCACGGTTGTCCACGGCAACGATTCGACCACAACCGGGGGAGGATCAGGGTCGGCGTCACCCGAAGTGATGAGGCATTTGCCGCCCATCGGGCGACGCGCGCGGGGGGATGTGCGCGCGATTCTGAGGTCATGTTCAGCCACATCGCCGCTTTCATCGTCGGGTGCGAGATCGCGTTCTGGGTCGTGCTCGCGGCCGGCCTCGTGTGCCGGTATCTGCTCCGGCTCCGGAGGACGGGCACGGTGCTGCTCGCCCTCATCCCGCTGATCGACGTCGTTCTGCTCGTGGCCGTCGCGGTGGATCTGCACAACGGGGCGGAGGTCGGCTGGGTCCACCGCGCCGCGGGTATCTATCTCGGTGCGAGTGTCGCCTTCGGGCCGAGCGTCGTCCGGTGGGCCGACCGGCGGTTCGCCTATCACCTCGCGGGTGGTCCGAAACCGGAACGCGCTCCGAAGGAGGGCCCGGAGGCCTTCCGCAAGGAATGTGTGGACTTCGGGCGATGGCTGCTCGCGGCCGGGATCAGTGCGGCAGCCGTGCTCGGGCTCGGGTCGACCGTCGCGAACGGCGAACAGGCCTCGGCGCTGTACGGAATCTTCCCCACCCTCGCCACGATCACGGTGATCTGGCTGATCACGGGCCCGGTCTGGGTGCTCGGCAAGCAGTGACGACCACACCGCGCCGAGAAATCTCTGGGTGCGCGATGAGTTCTCACGGGGCGGCCGGTCTGTATCGGTGACACCCGCACCGCGTCCCGCACAGGACGGGCCGACCACAGGAGAAACCATGTCGCGCATGCTGTTCGTCAATCTCGCCGTCGAGAACATCACCGCCACCCGCGCATTCTTCGACACGCTCGGATTCACGTTCGACGAGTCGTTCTGCGACGAGAACGCCGCCTGCCTGAAGATCAACGACCAGACCTACGTGATGCTGCTCGAGAAGCAGATGTTCCGGATGTTCACCAACGACGACATCTGCGACACCACGAAGGCTCGTGAGGTGCTGATGTGCGTGTCGGCCGACAGTCGCGAAGGTGTGGACGCGCTCGTCGACGGCGCGATCGCGGCCGGTGGCAGCGAATGGGTGACGACCGGCGCGCAGAAGGCGCAGGAGGAGATGGGGGACTACGCGTACCAGCGGGCGTTCCGCGACCTCGACAACCACGTCTGGGAGGTCATGTGGATGGACATGGCCGCCGCTCAGCAGGCCGATGCTACGGAAGCTGCGCCTGCCGAGGCGTGACCTTCGACGTCAGCGGGCTGCCGGGTCCTCCGGCAGCCCGAACCTGGCGAACAACCCGGCGGTGTCGTCGGAGAAGAAGACGGTGGCGTGCGCGACCCTACCGTCGACGATGTCGAGCACCTGCAGTTGGAAAGGGTGGTGGCGGTCGTCCTCCCCTCGCATGTACAGCCCGAATGCCGGCTGGCCGTTGGCCACGGTGGGAAGCAGCACCTGGTCGCCGGGGCCCTTCGCGGGGCACTGGTGCTTGATGAGGGTGACGATCGCGTCGGGGCCCTGGTACCAGCCCTCGAAGGGCGGCATCTCCCAGACGGCGTCCTGGGTGAGCATCTCGACGAGCGAATCGATGTCGTACTTCTCGAAGCCGTCGACCCAGCGCTGCAGCAACGCCTTGGTCTCGGCGCTGTCGGGTTCGGCGAGGTCGTCGTCGCGGACCTGGGCGTCTTTCAGCTGCGCACGTGCCCGTTGCAGAAGGCTGTTGACCGCCGCCGTCGACGTGTCGAGCGCGGCTGCGACCTCGGTGGCGCGCCACTGCAGGACCTCGCGGAGCAGCAGGACCGCGCGCTGACGAGCGGAGAGATGCTGCAGGGCCGCGACGAAGGCGAGGCGGACGGAATCGCGGGAGGCAGCGATGGTGGCGGGATCCGACGGATCGTCGGTGGCGTACCCCACGGGGAACGGCTCGAGCCACGGCACCTCGGGGCGGGTGACCAGATCGTCGGTGGGATCGGAGCTGGGCGCGCCGAGCCCGGTGGGCAACGGCCGGCGACTGCGGCCTTCGAGCGCCGTCAGGCACACGTTGGTGGCGATCCGGTGCAGCCACGTGCGCAGTGAGGAGCGGCCGCCGAAGTTCTCGTAACCGCGCCAGGCGCGCAGGTAGGTCTCCTGGACCAGGTCTTCCGCATCGTGCAGCGACCCGCTCATGCGATAACAGTGGGCGAGCAATTCGCGACGGAACGGCTCGGCGAGTTCCATGAAATCGGTCGACGTCGATGTCGAACCGGCAGATTCTTCGAGCAGTTGTTCGGTCATGAGCGCGATACCCCCGGCTGGTCGGACCCGAATCCGCTACCCGTCAGAGAGTAGTCGGGGGCACCGACAGAAGACAGATGATCGCCGGGTCTCGATCGGGGGGCCGGATACAGGTACCGTGCACGAAGTCGCGCCGAGGTGAGCGCGTGGTGGACGGAGTGGGGACAGGTCGTGCACGAGTACACGCTGCGCGAAGGCGTATCCGGAGCGCGGGGTCACAGCAGGCCCGAGCGCAACGGGCCCGTCGGCCCCTTCGCCGACGTCCTTCCACCCGGGGCACTGGACGTCGAGCGGCCTCCGCTCGACCGGTTCGGGCCGGCCGAGCTCGGACGGGCCGTGGTCGTCGCCGCCGTCCTGATCGCCTTCGTGGTGTGGGCGGTGTTGCGGTGGACCGTCCGGCCCCGGCAGCACAGCGTCGTCGAAGCGGCCGCGCACGGCACCGTCGACGCCTTCGAACATCTCGGGCCGACCTTCGTGAAGCTGGGCCAGCTCATCGCGTCGTCACCCGGACTGTTCCCCGCGGCCCTCGCCGACGCGTGCCTGCGCATGCTCGACGACGTGCCGACCTTCCCTTCCGAGCAGGCCCGCGCGGTGATCGAGGAGGATCTCGGACACCGCATCGACGAGATGTTCGAGTCGTTCGACGATGTGCCGCTCGCCGCGGCGTCCGTGGCCCAGGTGCACGGGTGCGTGCTGCGCGACGGCCGACGGGCCGTGGTGAAGGTGCAGCGACCGGGGATCGCGCACCGCATGCTCGTCGATCTGCGCGCCGCCTACATGGGCGCGAAGCTGCTGCAGCTCTTCGAGTTCTTCCGTATCGCGAACACTCCGGGGATCATCCGCGATCTCTACAACGCGACGATGACCGAGCTCAACGCGGCGGTCGAAGCGGATCGTCAGGATCGTTTCCGCCGCAACATCTCCGCGTTCGGCGACAACGTCTACGTCACGGTGCCCGAGGTGTACTGGCAGTGGTGCGGTCCGCGGGTGATCTGCATGGAGCGCCTGCAGGGCAAGCCCGTCGACCGGGTGGTGCCGGGCCAGGACGATCTCGACACCTCCCTGCTCGTGCGCCGCGGAGTGAAGGTGTGGATGGAGGCGGTGCTCTGTCACGGCCCGTTCCACGGCGACGTGCACGCGGGCAATCTCTGGCTACTCGACGACGGACGTGTCGCGCTGCTCGACTTCGGCATCGTCGGCGAACTGCCCGAGAAGTGGCGCGCGCTGCTGCGGGCGTTGTTCCGCGCGGCCCTGCTCGACGGGGACTTCACGGCGGTCGCGCAGAGTGTGCGGGCGCTCGGTGTCGCCGCCGACCTCGACGTCGACGACGCGGCGGTCGGCCGGCAGGTTGCCGAGATCTTCGGTCCGCTGCTCGGTCAGGACGTGGGGGAGTTGCGGCTCAGCGAACTGATCGGTGCGCTCGTCTCGCTCGGCCGCAAGTGGAACACGTCGACGCCCGAGGAACTCGTGTTGTTCGGGAAGCAGCTCGGATATTTCGAGCGCTACGCGACCGCGCTGGCGCCGGGCTGGGTGCTCGGCCGCGATCCCTTCGTCTTCCGGAACATCTTCCCGGACGAGGTAGCCATAAGAATCGCCGAATCGAACGTGAGCCTGCCCGACTGAGCCACGAGCCCGTTCGGTCTTTACAGGATCCGACCGGCCCCGTAATTTGAACGATCGTTCGACCAAATTATGGTGCGAGCCACACACCGGCTACCGGAAGGACCGCGACCGCAATGGCAACTTCGCAGGACGTCGTACTGAGCACGCGCGACGGAAACGTCGTGACCTGGACGATCAACCTTCCGGAGGCGCGCAACCCGATCTCGGGTGACGACGTCATCGATCGCCTCGTCGAGCTCGCCGAGGAGGCAAACCGCGACATCGACACCCGCGTCGTCATTCTCACCGGCGCCGGATCGGCCTTCTCCGCCGGCGGCAACGTCAAGGATATGGACGAACGTCGCGGCATGTTCGGCGGCAGCCCCCACGCCCTGCGCGAGGGCTACCGTTACGGCATCCAGCGCCTGCCCCGCGCCATCTACCACTGCGAGGTCCCGATCATCGCCGCGGTCAACGGACCGGCCGTAGGCGCCGGCTGCGACCTCGCGATGATGTGCGACATGCGGATCGCCTCGTCGAAGGCGTTCTTCGCGGAGAGCTTCGTCAAGCTCGGCATCATCCCCGGCGACGGCGGCGCCTGGCTGCTTCCGCGCGCGGTCGGTGCGGCGCGCGCCGCCGAGATGGCCTTCACCGGCGACCGCGTCGACGCCGCGACGGCATTCGACTGGGGCATGGTCTCGCAGGTCGTCGAACCCGAGCAGCTCCTCGACGCCGCGAATGCGCTCGCCGCCCGCGTCGCCGTCAACCCCCCGAGCGCACTGCGCATGACGAAGAAGTTGCTGCGCGAGGGTCAGCGCGTCGATCTCGACACGCTCCTCGAACTGTCGGCCTCCTTCCAGGCGCTCTCGCACCACACCGAGGACCACCGCGAAGCCCTCTCGGCGTTCCTCGAACGACGCACCGGCGACTTCACCGGCAACTGACCTTCTCCTCTCCTTGCCCCCACACCCCGGAGGACAAGCCATGCAGCGGACGATCTTCACCGAAGAACACGAGCAGTTCCGGAAGATGGTGCGCGACTTCATCGAACGTGAGGTCGCGCCGCATCGCGAGGAATGGGACGAGATGGGTCGCCCGCCCCGCGAATTCTTCCGCCGGCTGGGCGAACTCGGCATCCTGGGGATCCAGGTCCCCGAGGAGTTCGGCGGAGGGGGCGAGTCCGGCTTCAAGTTCAACACGATCGTCTTCGAAGAGGTTGCGCGCGCCGGAGTCTCGTTCGGCTCCTACACCGTGCACGCCTGCCTGATCCTGCCCTACCTGCTCGAGTACGCGACCGAGGAGCAGAAGCAACGCTGGCTGCCCGGCTTCGCCGACGGCTCGATCATGACCGCGATCGCGATGACCGAGCCCGGCACCGGCTCCGACCTCGCCAACATCGCGACCTCGGCGAAGCTGTCCGAGGACGGCAAGCACTACATCATCAACGGCGCGAAGACCTTCATCACCGGCGGCGTCACCGCCGACCTCATCCTCACGGTCTGCCGTACGAGTCCGTTCGATCCTGAGAACCGCCGCGGCGGCCTGTCGATCATCGCGGTGCCCACCGACACCGAGGGCTTCGCGGTAGGCCGCAAGCTCGACAAGATCGGCCTGCACCAGCAGGACACCGCCGAGCTCTCGTACACCGACGTGAAGGTGCCGGTCGAGAACCTCCTCGGTGAGGAAGGCGCGGGCTTCGGCTACCTCACCCACAACCTGCCGCAGGAGCGTCTGAGCATCGCTCTGAACCAGGTCGGCTTCGCCGAGGCCGCCATCGCCCACGCGATCGCATACACCAAGGAACGCAAGGTCTTCGGCAAGCCCGTCGCCTCGTTCCAGAACACCAAGTTCGTGCTCGCCGAGTGCTCGGCCGAGACCCAGGCCGCGCGTGTCTACGTCGACCACTGCCTCGAACTGCTCGACCGCAAGGAACTGACGGTCGCCGATGCGGCCCGCGCGAAGCTGTTCTGCACCGAGGTCTCCGGTCGCGTCATCGACAAGTGCCTGCAACTGCACGGCGGCTACGGCTACATCACCGAGTATCCGATCGCCCGGCTGTACGCCGACACCCGCGTGACCCGGATCTACGGTGGCACCAGCGAGGTCATGAAGACGATCATCTCCAAGGATCTGGGGCTGTAGGCATGTACCCGGGCCGTTACGCCGCCGTCGCCCCGGATCGGCCCGCCGTGCACGAGGCCGCGACCGGCCGGACGCTCACCTATCGGGAGCTCGAGGGCGCGTCCGTCCGGTTCGCACACTGGCTGCGCGCACACGACGTCGGGAAGGGCGACCACATCGCGGTCGTCACCGTCAACGACGCCACTGCGTTCGAACTATACTGGGGGGCAGTTCGTTCGGGCGTCTACGTCACCTTCGTCAACACGCATCTCGCTCCCGTCGAGGCGGCCTACCTCGTCGACGACTGCGACGCGAAGGTGCTCGTCGTCTCGGCGCCGCTCGCCGACCTCGCCGAGGCGATCGTGCCGCTCACCCCGAAGGTGACGCACCGTGTCGCCTTCGGAGGGCAGGTGCCCGGACATCTCGTGTACGAGGAGGAGGTGGCGGGTCTTCCCGTCACCCCGATGCCGGACCAACCCCGCGGCAGCGACATGCTGTACTCCTCCGGCACCACCGGGCGCCCCAAAGGCATCAAGCCCGCTCTCTCCGGTGCTCAGGTCGGTGACGAGCCCGGTCCTCTGCTGCTGAAGCAGGTGCGCCGCTTCGGTTTCGACGAGAACACCGTCTACCTGTCGCCGGCACCGATCTACCACGCCGCGCCCTTGCGGTACGGCGTGTCGACGCAGGCGCTCGGTGGCACGGTCGTGCTCATGGAGCGGTTCGTCGACGAACTGCCGCGCACGCCGACGGGCAAGATGGTCAAGGGCAGGCTCGGCGAGCTGATCGCGCAGTACGCCGATACCGGAGCGTTGTCGTGAGAGTGCTGTCGCCGAAGCAGCGCGTCTTCATCGAGGCGGGCCGGAAGGAGTTCGTGCGCAACGGATACGGCTCGTCGTCGATCCGGACCATCGCGCAGGA
This sequence comes from Rhodococcus sp. GQ147, assembly GCF_059759155.1. NCBI lineage: Bacteria > Bacillati > Actinomycetota > Actinomycetes > Mycobacteriales > Nocardiaceae > Rhodococcus > Rhodococcus sp. GQ147. Next base: position 205,074 of record NZ_JCAXDU010000008.1, on the reverse strand, counting down.
GGCAGGCGTGAGCCTGTCCGCCCTGTACTACCACTACAAGAACAAACAGGATCTGCTGCTGGCGATCCTGCTCGACGGCGTCGACACCTACGACGCGGTCTGTGACGCCGAACTCGCCCGCGTCGGCGACGATCCGGTCGAGCAGATCCGCGCGTTCGTCAAGGGGAACGTCATCTTCCGCACGCAGTTCCCCGAGCAGGGACGCATGATCGCGACGGAGGTGCGCAATCTCGAACCCGAGGGTGCGCTGCTGTACGAGGAAGGCCGGCGCGCCGGCCGAAGGCGGATCCGCGACATCATCGATCGTGGTGTCGCACAAGGTGTCTTCACCACGAAGTATCCCGACGACTGCCGCCGATCGATTCTGGCGATGGTCTCGGCTATCGCCAACTGGTACGACCCCGCGGGTCCGGACGGCCCGGACGAGATCGCAGAACGCTACGCGGACCTGTCGCTGGCGCTGTTGTGTCCCACCATCACCGGTGGAGAAGGAGATCAACGATGAGTGCACGACTCGTACCGAGGGCGGGTACCCCCGACCCGGCACTGACGGAACTCCGTGCCGAGGTACGGGCGTTCCTGAAGGAACAGATCGACGCGGGCGTGTTCACCCCAGGCATCGACACCTGGCTGACGCGATGGAACCCCGAGTTCACGCGCGCACTCGCCGCTCGCGGTTGGGTCGGCATGACGATCCCCGTCGAGTACGGCGGACACGGACGAACCTTCATGGAGCGCTTCGTCGTCACCGAGGAGCTGCTCGCGGTGGGCGCGCCGGTCGCCGCCCAGTGGGTCGCCGACCGCCAGGCCGCACCGTCGCTACTGAAGTACGGCACCGAAGAGCAGAAGCAGCGGTTCCTGCCGGGCATCGCGGCCGGTGAGATCTGCTGGGCCATCGGAATGTCCGAGCCCGACTCCGGATCCGACCTCGCGAGCGTCAAGACGAAGGCCACGCAGGTGGACGGTGGGTGGCGGATCTCCGGCACCAAGTTGTGGACGTCCGGGGCCCACCACGCCGACGCCTTCTTCGGCCTCGCGCGGTCCGCCCCGCTCGATCCCGCGCACCGCCACGACGGGCTGAGCCAGTTCATCGTGCTGCTCGACTCCCCGGGCGTGACCATCCGCCCGATCCTGTCGATGTCCGGCGACCACCACTTCAACGAGGTGCTGCTCGACGACGTCTTCGTCCCGGACGACCTGGTGCTCGGACAGATCGGCGCCGGCTGGGAACAGGTGACGAGCGAGCTCGGTTACGAGCGCAGCGGTCCCGAACGTTTCCTGTCGACCTTCGGGGTGCTCGAATCCCTCGTGCACGGTGTGGCCGACGGCAGCGTCGAAGCGGACACCCGCATCGGAGCGACCATCGGGCGCATCGCGGGTCTGCACCGCATGTCCACCGCGGTCTCCGAGTCCCTCGAACGTGGCGAGAACGCCGAACTCGCGGCGTCGGTAGTGAAGGTGCTCGGCACGAAGACCGAAGGGGACCTGGCGGATCTCGCCGACGAGGTCGCGGGATACACCGCGGCCGACGCACATCTGGCCGAGCTCGTCCGGGCAGGAGTCATGCAACGACCGGGCTTCACACTGCGCGGCGGCACGAGCGAGATCCTCCGCGGGGTCATCGCACGAGGATTGGGGATGAGATGAGCGGGCAGGACGCACTGCAGTCGACGGAACTGCGCGACTTCGCACAGATGCTGTCCGAGGTGTTCACCTCGGGCGACGACCACCGCATCGGTGACGTCGTCGAACTCGATCGTGCCCTGTGGAGCACCCTCACCGAGCTCGGCCTCGATCGGCTCACCGGTTCGGAGGACAGTGGTGGAAGCGGCGCGGGATGGCTCGAAGCCGCCCTGCTGCTCGAAGCTGCCGGCAGTGCTGCTGCTGCCGTGCCGGTGGCCGAGAACGATCTGCTCGCGGGTTGGCTCCTCGAGCAGGCAGGCCTCGAGACGGTGCCGGCCGTGCGTACCGCCGCGGTGCTCGACGCCGACGGCCGCGCACGCCACGTGCCGTGGGCCCGGTTCGCGGACTCGATCGTCGTGTTGTGGGAGTCACCGCAGGGATGGCAGGTCGCCGAGGTCGCTCGCGGCGATGTCGAGATCGTCGAGGCCGTGAACCTGGCGGCGGAGCCCCGCGACCACGTGTGCGTCGACCTGTCGGCACTGTCGGGACGTGACGTTCCGGCGGGCACCGCCGACGAGTTCCGCTACCGGGGCGCGCTCGTCCGTGCGCTGGCCACCGCGGGTGCGATGGATCGGGTTCTCGAGCTCGTCGTCGATCACACCACTGCCCGCGTGCAGTTCGGTCGTCCGCTGGCCAAGTTCCAGGCGGTGCAGGCGCTCGTCGCCGACATCGCCACCGAGGCCTCGCTCGTGCACGCCGCCGCGGATGGTGCGGTCGATGCCGTTCTCGCCGGTGGTTTCGATGACGCGTCGACCCGCTTCGCGATCGCGGCGGCCGCGTCGTGTGCCGGACATGCGGCGTCGGTCGTCGCCCGCAACGCGCATCAGGCGCTCGGTGCGATCGGCTTCACGATGGAACACGAGCTGCATCGGCACGCCAACCGGATCCTGTCGTGGCGCAGCGAATTCGGCACGGTCGCGTCGTGGGATTCCGAACTGCTCGCCGCGGCCGGTGAAGCCGGGGACGTGTGGGCGTTGATCACGGGTGGCCCGGCACGCTGACGAGCACGAGACATGTCGGTGCATGCTTCAACGCGGTCTTATCGATGTCGTTCACAGGGGCGAGGACTGCACACCACGCGTCCCGGGATCTTCGAACCAGTAGCAGTGACAGTTCACGCCACCGGGGATCTCCCCGGCATCTCCGCAGCGTGGGACGGGGGCGAACCACTGCTGGTACCGGCCGGATTCGGATCGGATTTCGCCCGCGCAGCACCGACCCGTCGACGCAGAGCAAGGGTGACCGTCACGGCTTGCCAGAAGAGAATGCCGACCAGAATCGACAGGGCGAACGCCAACCAGGGATGGTCCTCTCGCAGCGGCAGATACACCTGGAAGTGCGTCAGGTAGATGTAGAGCGACGCGCTCGCCAGCACCCCTGCGATCCGGCTCAGCACAGGTGGGCAGGGAACGGACTCGAACCACACCAGCAGGCCCAGCCCACCGATGACTAAAAGTTCTCGCTGGAGATCACCCGAGAAGTATCCGGGCACCGTGGCTGCGATCACCGCCGTGACGATCATTCGGTGCCACACGGTCGTCGACGTAGCGGCAGCCCAGCCCAGGGCGAACAACCAGAAGACCATCGACGCGCTCAGAATCAGATTGTTGCCGTCCCCGAGCTCGATCACGCGGTAGCGGGGGAGCAGACCCACACCCACCAAGGCCATCGCGAACCAGAACGAGTGCCTGCGCTCAACACGGTCGATGAGCGGGATGGACAACACCGCGATGACTACGAGCAGGATGTACACGATCGCTTCGATGAACCAGTACCGCCATTCGGGCGTCCACCCGTCGGGGCCGAGAATGCCGTTGAGCAACAACGCACTGGTCACGAGATAGTCCCCGGTCAGTGCGATCACGACGCCGAGCCACACCATGCTGGGTACGGCAATTCGGGCGACGCTGCCCAGGACATGTCGCACCCGTTCGGTACGGGGAGTGGCGAGATGAAAGCGTGCGAAGTTGTATCCGGCGACCCCCAGCAGCACATGCGCGCCGCCGAGAACCCCGAACAACCGGATGTGCGAACCGACGATCAGCACGATCGCAACAGCGCGGAGCAGCACGTTGGTCTCGACCGCCCGCCACCATCGTCGCCGGGGCGTAGGCACGAAATCCTTGATCGCGGTGGTGTGCCAGTTCTGGGGTAGATAGCCGAGCATGCGCTCGAGCCGCAGAGACATCTGCACATAGGACAGCGAGTCGCCGCCCAGGCTCACGAACGAGCTGTCGTCGGTGACCTGCCCACTGTGCAGCACCTCGGCATACAGGGTCCGCAGGGCGGCCGTGTCCACGACGGTGCTCTCTGCCTCGGGTGAATCGGGCGTCGCGTGGTGCACGAGCGCGGCCACTGCCCGAAGGTCGGGTTTGCCCGTGCCGGTCCGCGGAAGCTCGTCGACGAGACACACACGCACGGCCGCGACGGGAAGACCACAGGCCCGTGCGCTCGCGGACCGGATCGCCTCGAGATCGCTCGCACCCTCGACCGCCACGATCATGTCGTCCGTCCCGCCGACACAGCATGCTGTCAGTCCCTGTTCGGCGAGGGTCGACTCGACCTGCTGCAGGTCGATCCGTAGCCCGAAGATCTTGACGAAACGGCTGCGTCGGCCCACCACCTCGTACACGCCGCCGTCGATCTGCCGCGCGAGGTCGCCGGTCCGCAGTTCACCCTCGAGGACGTCCCCGAGACCCAGATCCTCGGGCGTGTGCGCGTAGCCGAGCATCACGTTCGGCCCCGTGTAGATCAGTTCACCGGTGCCGTCCGGAGCGTCCGGTATCGGCTCGAGCCGGAAGGATCCACCGGGAACAGCTCGTCCGATCGACTGCGGATAGTCGGAGGCGAGTTCCGGAGGCAGGTACGCCATCCGTGCGGTCGCCTCCGTCTGCCCGTACATGACGAAGAAATCCCAGCCCCGCTCACGGCCCGACTGCGTATAGGCGCGGACCCGATCCGGTGAGAGTCGACCGCCGGCCTGGGTGATGTAGCGCAGGTCGGGTAGGTCCAGTTCGTCGAATCCGAACCGATCGAGCAGATCGAACGTGTAAGGCACGCCGGCGAAGCTGGTGCCGCGGTGGTCTCGGAACAGCTCCCAGAACGCCGGGTCGGTCACCGAGCGGCTCGTGAGGATCACTGCGGCTCCGCGCAGTAGGTGGCTGTGGATGACAGAGAGCCCGTAGCAGTAATGCATCGGCAGCGTCGTCACTGCCCGGTCGGTACTACGGATGTCGAGGTACTCCGCGATCGACTCTGCATTGGACTGCACGTTGCGATGGGACAGGCGGACGAGTTTCGGGGAGCCCGTCGAGCCGGAGGTGCTCAGCAGCAGCGCCAGGTCGGGGTGCAGTACATGCGCAGAACCGTCACCCCGTTCCTCGATCGTCACGGTCCCGTCGATACTGCGCACCACCACGTCGGGTCGGTATGCGGCGATCAGGCCTTCGAAGGCTGCGGGGTGGTCGCCCGGCGCCAGCAGAACCGGATGTCCGGCGAGTAGGGCTGCAAGGTAGACGACAAGAACATCGATCTCGTTGGCACCTGCGATCAACACCAGTCGGCGGGTGTTGCCCAGCCGGGCAGTTGCCCGATGGACTCGGTCGGCCAGGTCGCTGTAGGTGACGGTTTCCTGCTGGGTGATCAAGGCTGGGGCGTCACCGAAGTCTTCCAGATGGAGGACGAAACGCACGCGAGGATGTTCCTTGCGGAAGAACGGGCTGAGCACCGATAGAGTGTAAGGGCTGCCAAACCTGACAACCGAGGGCTTGAATTGGCCTTTACCACCACCTTATGGGGTTCGCCCCCCACACACATGTCGCCGCGGTCGTGGGTGGATCCGATGCTGCAGTCGTGTCCGACGTGTTGCGACGCGCGCACGTGGCGGGCGCACTGCTACAGCAGTCGGTTGCACGCCGGCCGGACGCCGTCACGCGCCCCTTGCTGTGATCAGGCAGCGGGTGCTGTGCCCGCGTCGCAGGGTGCGGCATCGGCTGTGACGTCGAGGTCGGGAGCGAGGATGTCGAGCAGCATGCGCACCTGGCGTGTGGGTGCGACGACGTGGAAACGGCCGGGCCGGATGTGAACGGCATCGGCGAGCATCGAGGCGACCTCGGAGTACATGAAGGTCACCTCGGACAGATCGACGACGACGTGGTCGCCCGAGTGTGCGAGGTCGCCGAGAGTGGAGGCGAACTCCGCTCGGGCGGTCATGTCGAGATCTCCCTTCGCCCGCAGGACGCTGCAGCGACGGGAGGGCGAGTGGACGTCGAGACGGTAGCGCGGTGCTCGGGCGACCGTCTCTGCACCGACTCGTGAGAGTGCGCCGGTGTGGGTGACGATCCTGCGGGTGGTGCTCGTACGTGTGCTCATTGCGGTCTCCTGTCGGCGTGGATTTCGTGCCGTCCGGTGCGGGCTGGATCACGAGCAGACGGTCGGCCTGCTGGGGTCGTGGTGAGAACGTCGGGGTCGGGTGAGAACTCGCCTCGGGCTTGCACAGAGCCTGTCCGACGGATGTCGCTTCACCACCACCCGTTCCATAACGGAACGATAACGAAACATCACGGTTCTGTAACGTAGGCGTTCGGAGCTGCGAAAATATCCTATCTTCCTGGCTCCGTCGGCCCGAGCGGACGATCGGTGGCCGGAGATGGGATGCTGGATCCATGAGCGCTGTTCCTGCCGACGCTGCCGCCGACGCGGAGGCCGCGTTCGGCGGCCTCGTCGTGGAGACGGAGCTCGCCCCCATCCACCGGCTCGGCAGCGGTGCGCTGTCCGCCGTCGAACTGCAACTGCGTGGTCCGGAAGGATCATCGTTGCACAATGCGACCGCTCTGAGCGAGGCCGCCCGGGCGATGCATCAGAAGTCGGAACTGGACCGGATCAAGTGGCGCAGGGCCGGACGGCAAGCCGAGTCGGCGGTTCCGCATCTGGTGACCGTCGATCTCGATTCGCTCGACGAACTCGGCGCGCTCGGGGATCGAGGGGGCCCGACCACGGTCGCTCTCATCACCGAGCAGGCGCTGATCGCCGCCCCTGCCAGGACGTTGCGCACCATTGCGGCGGCGCGCACCGCCGGCATGCTCGTCGCGGTGGACGGTGTGGGAGCGCGTGCTCAGGCCCTCGCGCTGCTGCCGCTCGTCGAACCGGATGTGATCATCACGTCGCCGGCCCTGATCGCGCGTGCGGCCGACGCCTCGACGGCGAGGATTGCCCACGCCGTCGCCGCGTACATGGAATCCAGCAGCGCGGTCGTCATCGCGCAGGGCGTCGATTCGGAACTGCATCGCCGCCGCGCTCTGGGATTGGCCGCCGAATACGGAATGGGCGCGCTGTATCCGACAGTCGGATCGACCGGGGATGCCGCGCAAGCGGATTCGGATGTCGAACCGATATCGCTGCGTCCGCGACGGGCCGTTCCCGGCGGCCCCGAACTCACTCCCTTCGCTCTGGCGTCCGAAGGACGCAGACGCACAAGTAGTTTCAAGCGACTTCTGGTGTCGATGAGCAAGCTGCTCGAGACCAACGCGGTGGGAGCCGGACCGGAGACGATCGTGCTCGGCACCTTCCAGCGCGCCGAGCACTTCACCCCGACCTCCCGGGTTCGATGGGCGCAGCTCGCCGAGCAGGTCGCCTACACCGGGGTCTACGGCGTCGGAATCGATCCCTACGTCGACTCCGCGGTACACCACGCGCCGTTGGACCCGAACGATCCGATCGTCGACGAATGGAACGTCGTCGTCCTCGGTCCGCACTTCGCGTGCGTACTCGCCGCGCTCGACATGCACACCGACGCAGCGGATCTCGACCGCGAGTTCCGCTACGTGCTGTCCTACGACCGCGGCACCGTGATCCGGTGCGCCCACAGCATCCTGGCGCGTTTCGAGGGGTGACCCGAGGGAGAGCGGCTCAGGACGAGGGTGGGACCTCCAAGGGGACCGGTCGGGGACGGGACAGGGTCGCGCGCGCCGCGCGGGCGACGGCCTCCCGGTCGTAGGAGACGACGTACTCGAACTCCCGCTCGCCGCCGGCCGTTCGACGGTGCAGGTCGAGGGCAGAGAGCGCGCACGCGAACGACTCTCCCAGGAGGATGACGTTCCACTCGTCGACGAGGGGATCGTGCGGCTCGATCGGGACGAGGTCCGGGCCCGAGGTGCTCGTGCCGAACCCGACCGCGAAGACCGCGACGTGCGCGAGGGTGTCGGCCATCGACAGCCATCGTCTGCGTGCGGCCCCGGTGAAGTGGTCGTGGTGCTGGAAGGTGCCGAGGGCGATCGTGTCGGGTCCGGCCTCCCCGGCTCGCGCCTCGAGGTCGGCGCTCATGGACACGAGCAGACCCTTGCCGCTCCGCACGCGTTCCCGACCGGCAGACAGGATGCGGAAGGGCGCGGCGGTCGCGTCGTCGAGCGGCGCACTCCAGGTGGGTTCACGGAACAACCCGCCGCGCGGCGACGAAGGGCCGGCTTCACCCTCCGCAACGTGTAGTGCTGTACCGCAACCGAAATCGATACCGTGGGCGAGGGCCGCCTCGCGATGAAGGTCGGAGTCGACGCCCTCGGCGAGAACGACGGAGTTCGTGCGCTCGCAGTGGGCCCGCAACGACAGCAGGGTAGTGGCGGCCCGCAGGTCGGATGCGACGAGCGCCTCGGCCGGTACGACGACCACTTCCGGCTCGACCAGAGCCAGGACGACCGTGGCGCGGGACGCCGATTCCGCGATGCGTACCGCCACGGCGAATCCGCGCTCGCGCACAGCGGCGATCCGGTGCAGGACCGTCGGGGGATCGGCGAACACCTCGTGCTCGTCGACCAGTGCGACGGCATCGCGTCCGGCCACCGGCCTGTGCGCGAGGTCGGTCAACGGCATCACAGCCGCGACGACCGTGCCGTCCACGAGGTCGTGGATCGTGCTCGCGTGCATGACGTGCCGCCTTCCCGCATCACGCGGCGGTCCGTCCGCCGAGCATCACGCCGGACGCGCGCAGGCTCGCAGGATCCGGGGCGTCGTCCGTTGCGGACATCCTGCCAGCCGCCACGTCGGTCACGTCGACGGGATCACCGCAGATACAGGCGGACCTTGTCGATCTCGTTGCGCAGCAGGTCGATCTCCTCGGCGGTGGGATCCTCGGTCAGCGTCAGCTCGTCGGAGACCTTCAGATCCCAGCCGGTGGCGGCGCGGACCTGGTCGACGGTGACACCGCGGTGGATGCTGGTCAGTTCGAGTTCGTCGAAGGAATCTTGCCGCGACAGCACGCCCAGACTGGTGAACACCTTCGTCACCCCGCAGCCGCGGGGCATGATGCCGACGCCCGCCTCACGGGCCCGCACCGGGCTCGGGGTCGTGCAGAAGTCCAGTTCGGCGGGGAAGGCACTCGGATCGTGGCGTCGCATGATCACGAACACCTCGCCGGCGTTGGGCATGATCTCGACGGCTCCGCCGCCGCCGGGCAGGCGCACGGTGGGCTTGTCCCAGTCGCCGATGATGCTGGTGTTGAGGCTGCCGTCGCGGTCGATCTGCGCCGCCCCGAGGAACCCGACGTCGACGTTGCCGCCTTGGAGCACGTACCCGAACAGCGACGCCATGGACACCACGGATTCGGCGCCGGAGACCACGACGGAGTCGGCGATGCCCTCGGCCATCGCCTCGGGGTGCGCACCGCAGACCCCGGATTCGTAGATCAGCTCGACGTCGGGGTTCGACGTGCGGGCGGCGAGGTCGACGGCGAGGGTGGGCAGACCCACCCCGGCGAAGACCCGGGCCTTGCCGGCCAGGGCCCGCGCGGCGACGGAGACGATCAGTTCGGTGGTGGAGAAGGTTTCGGTGGTGGTCACTTTCGGCTCCCGTAGTCGACGGTCCCGGAGGGGCGCGGGGCAACCTCGAGGTCGGCCCAGTACTCCGCGCCCAGTTTCTCGAGGTATTCGGCGTGATCGGCGGTGGTGAGGACCCATTCCTTCAACCAGGTGCGCAGTTGCTGGGGGTCCTTGCTGATCGCGGTCCATCGGCGGTAGAACGCGCAGTCGCGGTCGTAGTAGCCCTGCGCGTAGGAGGGGTGCGCTCCGCGCGGGCTCAGCACCACCGCGTCCACCGCGTGCGAAGGGACGAGGGTGCGGCTGGGATCGGAGCGGATCACGTCGTCGTCGACGATCTCCTCGACCACCACGATGGCCTTCTTCGCAGCGTAGACCGCTTCCTGCTGCACACCGGCGATGCCCCAGATCTGGACGTTGCCGGAGCGGTCGGCGCGCTGCGCGTGGATGATCGTCACGTCCGGGTTCAGCGGAGGCACAACGTAGACGCTGCCGCCGCTGAAGGGATCCTCGACGAGCCGGATGTTCGGGTTGATCTTCGGCAGGTCGCTGCCCGCATACGAGCGCAGCGGGAAGAAGGGCAGCCCGGCCGCGCCGGCCTGGTAGCGGCAGACCATGCCGTAGTGGCTGTACTCCTCGACCTCGAGTGCGACGGGGTCGTGGCTCTCGATGCGCCGGCGGATCTCGTACAGCGACCCGGCCGAGCCGCTGGCGAAAAACGAGGCGACGAGCTTCGACACGCAGTCGGCGGCGATGAGCTGATCGGAGATGATGTCGGGGGTCATGCGGCACAACGTCAGGTCGCGCCTGCCCTGCCGGATGATCTCGTGCGCCGCGGCGAACGGGATGAGGTGCGAGAAACCCTCGAGGGCAACGGTCATGCCGTCCTCGACATAGGTGGCGATCGCCTCGCGCAGGGGCATGAGTTTGTCCGGCATACCGGTCGTCCTCCGTGTGGTCGGTAATTCGGTGTCGGATGTCAGGCGCCCGCAGGCGCAATAATCGACGGGTGGAGATCCAGCAGGTGAAGGCGTTCCTGGCGGTGGCGGAGGAACTGCATTTCGGTCGCGCGGCGCAACGGCTGCGCATGGCCCAGCCGCCGCTCAGCCGCACGATCCGCAGGCTCGAGAAAGAACTCGGAGCCGAACTCTTCGAACGCAACACCCGCAGCGTGCGGTTGACGGAGAGCGGTCGCGCGCTCGTGGAGCCGGCCCGGAACATCCTCGACGCCTGCCGGCTCGCCGAGATGGCGGTGACCGCCGCGGGGTCGGGTCAGACCGGCAGGGTCCGTATCGGTTTCGCCGGTTCGTCCTCGCACTATCTCGTGGGCCGGTGGGCGAAGCTCGTGCGGCGCACTCATCCCGGTATCGAATTCGTGCTCGACAGTTCGGCGTACGCGAGCGAGGCGCTCAACAAGCTGGCCGCGGGCAAGCTCGACATCGGCATCGTGCGCCTGTTGTTCTTCCCACCGGGGATCGCGTCGCGCGTCGTGGCCCGAGAGAACCTCGTCGTGGCGCTGCCCAAGGAGCACCCGCTCGCCGACCGTGAGCAGGTCCGGCTCGAGGACCTCGCGCACGAGGCGTGGGTGATGCTGCCCGCCGAACCCGGATCGATGCTGCGCGAGCTGTTGCTCCGTATCGCCCACGACGTCGGATTCACGCCCAGAATCGTTCAGAGCGCCCCGGATTCGCTGTCGCTGATCGCCCTGGTCTCGGCCGGGGTGGGATGTTCGATGACGGTCTCGTCGGTCGCGGCGAACGTCATCAACCCCGAGGTCGTGTTCGTTCCTCTCGCAGATCATCCCGAGCCGCTCGACGTGCGGCTCGTGTGGCGGGAGGACGACGACAGTGCCGCGCTGCGGGAGGTTCTCCGCCTCTCCGAGGAAGCGCTGCCGACTCCGGATTGACCGGGGCCGGCCGGCGACTGCGCCGGCCGGCCCCGAGTGCGAGCGATCCGTCCTAGGCATGGACGCGATCTCGTGGGGTGTCGTCGGTTCCCGGAGTACGGCGGTCGTGCTCGGCCGCCTCCGACTGCTCGAGGGCGAGTTCGTCGGCGTCGGACTTCTCGGCGACCGAGGGTGCCTTCGGGTCGTATCCGGTGCGCTCGAGCAGTGCCAGGGTGCACACGAGGGAAACCGCTGCGTAGCAGGCCGCCGCGATGGCCACGCCGGTGACGTCGCCGGACGAGTTGAGCAGGTACTGGGCGAGAACCGGGGTGCCACCACCGACGATCAGCGAGCACAGCTGGTAGGCGAGCGACAGGCCCGAGTACCGGATGTTTGCCGGGAAGGCGCGGGCCAGGATGCCGGCGATCGCGCCGTAGAACATCGAGTGCGGAATCGTCGCGAGGCACATACCGATCACGGCGACCGCGAAGGTCTCGGTGCGGATCGCGAAGAACATCGCCGGCATGAGGAACAGCTCCGGGACGATCATCAGGAGCATGGCCCTGCGCATGTCGATTTTCGACACCAGCACGGCACCGAACGGCTGCACGATGAACTGCACGACGAGGGCGATGGCGATGATCGCGAGGAAGGTGCCGCGCTCGTAACCGAGTTCGCTCGTCGCCCACGACAGGGCGAAGGTGTTCTTGAAATAGGTCACCTGGGCGAGGGGCAGTGCACCGGCGCCGAGCAGGACCAGGACCCAGTGCTTGCGCAGCACTTCCTTGATCGGGAGCTTGACGGTCTTCTTGCGTGCCAGAACGGCTTTCATCGCGTCCGATTCCTCGAGCTCGAGGCGGATCACCATGCCTATGACGACCAGCACGCCCGACAGCAGGAACGGGATGCGCCAGCCCCACATCATGAACTGCGGGGTGGGCAGCGCTGCGAGGAAGAAGAAGGCCATCGTCGACAGCAGGTTGCCGGCGGGCGAACCCTGCTGCGCGAACGCCGAATACAGGATTCCCTTGCCCTTCGGGGCGTTCTCGCTGGCGATGAGGACGGCGCCGCCCCATTCGCCGCCGACCGCGACGCCCTGCACGATGCGCAGGAAGACCAGCAGGACCGGCGCCCACATTCCGATCTGCGCGTAGGTGGGGAGCAAACCGATGCCCACCGTCGCGATGCCCATCATGACGAGCGTGATGACGAGGGTGTTCTTGCGTCCGAGGCGGTCTCCGAGATGGCCGAAGATGACGCCACCGAGTGGGCGGGCGAGGAAGCCGGCCCAGAGGGTGACGAACGCGAGGAGGGTCGCGACACCGCTCGAGAGTTCGTCCGAGAAGAAGACCTGGCCGAACACCAGCGCGGCGGCCGTGCCGTAGATGTAGAAGTCGTACCACTCGATGGTGGTGCCGATGAAGGAGGCGATACCGGCCTGCGGGCCTTCCTCGCGATCTCCTGATCGGTGGGTGTGGACGAACTCATGCGCCCTCCGTCTGCTACGCCCCCGGACGAGGCGGGTGGAATGTGGTCTGCGTCTCAACAGAGAGTGGCAGGGCTCGGATTTCCAGTCCAATACCCAATAGGACCCGAATCGATACCGCAGAGGTATTACTGAGGAGTCCGTGTTCGTCCTGGTAGACATGCAGCGACGCCGGATGGGGGAACCGCGAACGCGAAAGGACATCAGGTGACGAGCGACCGAACCGATCGGACCGAGGTGGAGGTTTCCGCCGGCCTGCCGCTGGAGGGCATCACTGTGGTAAGCCTCGAACAGGCGGTCGCCGCGCCCCTCGCGACGCGCCATCTCGCAGACCTCGGAGCCCGTGTCGTCAAGGTCGAACGCGTCGGCGACGGCGACTTCGCGCGCGCCTACGACGGTGCCGTGCACGGCCTGGCCGCACACTTCGTCTGGCTCAACCGCGGCAAGGAATCGTTCGCGGTGGATCTCAAGGCTCCCGAGGGCATCGATGCGGTGAAGGCGCTGATCCGCGGTGCGGACGTCTTCTTGCAGAATCTCGCTCCCGGCGCGGTGGAGCGTCTCGGACTCGGTGCCGACGACCTGCGTGCCGACCACCCGGAACTGGTGGTGGTCAACATGTCCGGTTACGGCACCGACGGACCGATGCGCGACCGCAAGGCCTACGACATGCTCGTGCAGTCCGAGACGGGCCTGTGCTCGATCACCGGCACGCCCGAGACTGCGGTGAAGACGGGCATCCCCACCTCGGACATCGCCGCGGGCATGTATGCGCTCACCTCCATTCAGGCGGCGCTGTTGCGCCGGCACCGCACGGGCGTCGGCGCGACGATCGACGTGTCGATGTTCGACGCGACCGCCGAATGGCTCGGTTATCCGATGTACCTGCAGATGTATCAGGGGCGGCAGGTGCCGCGGATGGGTTTGTCGCACACGTCGATCGCGCCGTACGACAAATACCCCACCTCGGACGGCGAGATCCTCATCGGCGTGCAGAACGATCGGGGCTGGCGCACGCTCACCGATGTGCTCGGCATGCCCGAACTGGGCGATGATCCGCGCTACGCCACCAATCTCGAGCGGGTGCGTCGCCGCGAGGACGTCGATGCGCTGGTCGGGCAGGCCACCAAGCAATTCACCAGTGCGGAGCTCGACGGCAAGCTCGCCGACGCCGGTGTGCCCGCCGCGCAGCTGCGGGATCTGCGCGGGCTCATCGAGCACCCCCAGCTCTCGACGCGTGATCGCTGGCGTGAGGTGCAGACCGAGGCGGGGACGGTGCGTGGCATCCTGCCGCCGATGAACTTCCGCGACGTCGAACTGCCGATGGGCGCGGTGCCGGGGCTCGGTCAGCACACCGACACGGTGCTCGCCGCTCTCGGGCTCACCGACGAGCAGATCGCGGGCCTGAAGAAGGCCGGCATCGTCGGCTGATCCGCCCTGTCTCGTCCGCTCATCAGATGTGCGGCCATAGCGTCCGGTGCTTATAGGTATCCGAAGCGACTGCCATCGTCGATTCTGATGGATCCGCGCTGCTCAAGGATTGACGATCCCCGCCGGGTACCGAAAAATGGCCGTACAAACACTCGTTCGACGAGTGCGGGTCCGCGATGACCCGATGGGCAAGGAGGCGGCGATGTACGGATCCGGCGACCGTGACTGGGTGGTCGCGGCGCGGTGCCGCGGGGTGGACACGTCGATGTTCTTCCCTCAGCCCGAGGACGGCCGTGGTGCGGTGCTCCGGGCCGAGCGGCAGGCGAAGGAGGTCTGTCGCTCCTGTCCGGTGATCGACGCGTGCCGAGTGCACGCCGTGCGCACCGGAGAGACGCACGGCGTGTGGGGCGGCATGAACTACGCCGAACGGCGAGCGTTCGAACGTGCGATGAAACTCGGTCGCCTCCAGTCGGTCTGACGCTGTCAGCCGACATTGGTGACGGGGATCAGACCACCGGTGACGGAGGCGCCCGCATCGGAGATCAGGAACTCGATGACCTTCGCGATGTCGGCCGGCTTCGACCAGCGGCTCGTGTCGGCGTCGGGCATCGCGGCGCGGTTGGCCGGGGTGTCGATGACGACGGGCAGCAGCGCGTTGACGCGGATGTGGTCGTCGCGGTACTCGAGCGCCATCGTCTCGACCAGCGCCGACACCGCAGCCTTGGAAGCGATGTAGGGGGCGCCGCCCGGGAAGGGGTTGAGCGTCGCGGCGGTGGAGATGCAGACGATCGATCCACCGCCGCGGCGGATCAGGTGGGGCAGCGCCGCCTGGCTGACGGAATAGGCAGTGCGCAGGTTGAGATCGAGCTGGGAGTCGAGGACCTCGATCGGAGTCTCGTGCACCCGAGGTCCGGAGGTGAAGCCGCCGACAAGATTGACGACGCCGAAGAGGGGAGCGTCGGGGTCGTCGCACGCCAGGTTCAGGGCGTCCTCGAGCTGTTGCTCGTCGGAGACGTCGGCCTGGACGAGTTGGAGGTTCGGATGCATGCCCACGCGCTCGAGCTCGTCACGGACCAGCCACGGCACCACGACCCGCCATCCGGTGTCGAGGAGATGTTTCGTCACGGCGCTGCCGAGGCCGCCGGTGCCACCACTGACCAATACGGTGCGAGCCATCTGCCGGTATCCCTTTCGAGCGAGCCGTCTGCCGTGCTCCAACCGTACGTCGGTGCGCGAGAGGAACGATACCGCAGATCGGAAATGATGTTCTTTTTTGGTGGGTGGGACGGACGGCCCCTGAGCTGCAGTGACGGGTGGATGTGCTGCCCGCTGAACGACTTCGTACGAAGATCATGACGAACAAACGACGCAAAGTGGAAGGACGGTCGATGACCGACATCGAGGCAGAATTCGTTCACATCGGAGGTCTGCGCGCCTATCTGGCCAGGCCGCTCGGCGGTGCCACCGGAGGAATGCTGCTGCTGCCCATGATCACCGGCATCGACGCCCAGGTCCGCGAGTACGCGCACGACATCGCCGGAACCGGTGTGACCGCGCTCGTCTGGGATCCCTGGCACGGACCGAGCGCCGACGACGCCTCGCGCGAGGAACTCGTGGAGTTGATGCGGGGCCTCGACGACGAGAAGTGCCTCGCGGAGATGGCGACCCTGCTCGACCATGCCTTCGGTGAGCTGCGCCTGGAGAAGGTCGGCGTGATCGGATGGTGCCTCGGCGGACGCCTCGCCCTGGTCCTCGGCGCCCGCGACACGCGGGTCGCGAACGTCGTGGCCTACCACCCGTCGATCGCGGTGCCGCCCGCCCCGAACCACACGATCGACGCCGTCGAACAGGCAGGTCGCGTCGCTGCACCCGTCATGGTGCTGCACGCCGGCGCCGACACGATCATGAGCGCCGAGACCTTCGCGAACCTGCAGGCGACGCTGCAACAGCGCGAGACCGGCGCGACCATCACCCACGTCTACCCGGGCGCCGAACACGGTTTCTCCTCCCGCGACCGGCACGGCAATCCCGTCAACGCCGACGCCTACGCCGTGTCGTGGCCCCAGGCGTTGAGCTTCATCGGCGACACCGTCCGCTCCTGACGCGTTCGCTACAAAGTTGGCTTTCCGCTGCGGTGATTGCCGGCAATTGCTGTAGCAGAAAGCCGATCTTGTAGCGGATGAGCAGAATTTTTCGGGAGAAACGGTTGCACATGCGCGCGTGAGGGCCACGATGGAGCGCATGGCGTCGAGCGCGAAACTCGAACAGGTCGTCATCCGCATCGCCGGCGACTCCGGCGACGGCATGCAACTCGCCGGTGACAGGTTCACCGCCGAGGCGGCGGCCTTCGGCAACGACCTTGCCACACAACCCAACTTCCCCGCCGAGATCCGCGCACCTCAGGGCACTCTTCCCGGGGTCTCGAGCTTCCAGATCCAGATCGCCGACCACGACATCCTCACCGCCGGCGACCGGCCCGACGTGCTGGTCGCGATGAACCCGGCGGCCTTCAAGGCCAACGTCGGCGACCTGCCCCGAGGCGGCACCGTCATCGTGAACAGCGACGAGTTCACCAAACGGAACCTGAGCAAAGCGGGCTACGACGCCGATCCGCTCGGTACCGACGCCGTGCAGCATCTGACCGTCCACGCCCTGCCGATGAGCACCCTCACCGCCGGAGCCGTCGAACCCGCCGGTGTGGGCAAGAAGGACGCGCAGCGCTCGAAGAACATGTTCGCGCTCGGTCTCCTGTCGTGGATGTACGGGAGGCCGATCGCGCCGGTCGAGACGTTCCTCGAGCGCAAGTTCACGTCGAAACCCGACATCGCGCACGCGAACGTCCTCGCCCTGCGCGCCGGCTGGAACTACGGCGAGACCACCGAGGCGTTCGCCGCAACCTACGAGGTGGCCCGCGCGGCACTGCCACCCGGGACGTACCGGCAGATCACCGGCAACACCGCCCTCGCCTACGGTCTCCTCGCGGCGGGTCGCGCGGCGGGGATGGACGTCTTCCTCGGCACCTACCCGATCACGCCGGCCTCCGACATCCTCCACGAACTGAGCAGACTCGGACGCTTCGGAGTGCACACCTTCCAAGCCGAGGACGAGATCGCGGGTATCGGCGCCGCGATCGGCGCGTCCTACGGTGGCGCGCTCGGGGTCACGAGCACGTCGGGTCCGGGAATCGCCCTGCAATCCGAGGCCATCGGTCTGGCGGTGATGACCGAACTGCCGCTGATCGTCGTCGACGTCCAGCGTGGTGGACCGTCCACGGGCCTTCCGACGAAGACCGAACAGGCCGACCTGATGCAGGCGATGTTCGGCCGCAACGGCGAATCGCCCGTCGCGATCGTCGCTCCGCAGTCACCCGCCGACTGCTTCGACGCCGCACTCGAAGCCGCGCGCATCGCCATCACCTACCGCACCCCGGTCATGCTGTTGTCCGACGGTGCGATCGCCAACGGATCCGAACCGTGGCGGATCCCCGACATCGACGACCTGCCCCGCATCGATCCGCGCTTCGCCGCGTCGCCGGGTGACGACGATCCCGGCTACCTGCCCTACGCCCGCCACGCCGACACCCTCGCGCGCGACTGGGCGATACCCGGCACCGCAGGTCGCGAGCATCGGATCGGCGGACTCGAGAAGGCCGACGGCACCGGCGACATCTCGTACCACCACACCAACCACGAGCTGATGACCCGACTGCGGGTCGCGCGGGTGGCCGGCATCGACGTCCCGGATCTCGACGTCGACGACCCCACCGGCGACGCCGAGGTGCTCGTGCTCGGCTGGGGTTCGTCGTACGGGCCGATCGGGGAGGCCGTGCGTCGCGCCCGGCGAGCGGGGCATGTCGTCGCCCGCGCGCACCTCCGGCACCTGGCGCCGATGCCGAAGAATCTCGGCGACGTGCTCGGCCGCTACCGGCGCGTGCTGGTCCCGGAGATGAACCTCGGTCAGCTGTCCTTCCTGCTGCGGTCGCGGTTCGATGCCGACATCCAGCCGGTGACGAAGGTATCCGGCATGGCGTTCCGCGCCGACGAACTCCACGACGCCATCGAAGCCGAGTTCGCCGGAACACTGGCCGACACCGAACGATCCCGGACGCCGGCCGCGGTCGCCTCGTCGACGAAACTCGACCCGACAGCAGAGAGGGCACGAGCATGACCGGACTCCTCGGCCACGATCTCGGACTCCGCCCGCACACTGACGCACTCGACGGTGTGCCCCGGACGGACGACCCGCAGAAGGCGAAGGACTTCACGTCCGACCAGGAAGTGCGGTGGTGTCCGGGTTGCGGCGACTACGTCATCCTCGCGACGGTCCGCAGCCTGCTGCCCGAATTGGGTGTCCGGCGTGAGAATCTCGTGTTCGTCTCCGGTATCGGATGCTCGTCGCGCTTCCCCTACTATCTCGACACCTACGGTGTGCACTCGATCCACGGACGCGCCCCGACACTCGCGACCGGTCTGGCGGTGACGCGTCCGGATCTGTCGGTGTGGGTCGTGACCGGCGACGGCGACGCCCTGTCGATCGGCGGCAACCATCTCGTCCACGCCCTGCGTCGCAACGTGAACATGCGGATCCTGTTGTTCAACAACCGGATCTACGGCCTGACCAAGGGGCAGTACTCGCCGACCTCGGAGGTCGGCAAGGTCACCAAGTCCTCACCCGGTGGGTCGGTCGACGCGCCGTTCAACACCCTGTCGCTCGCGCTCGGCGCCGAGGCGTCCTTCGTCGCACGTGCTCTCGACTCCGATCGCGCCGGACTGACGGAGGTCCTGCGCGCGGCGGCACACCATCGCGGTGCGGCCTTCGTCGAGATCCTGCAGGACTGCCCGATCTTCAACGACGGCTCGTTCGACGTGTTGCGCAAGGACGAAGCGCTGTCGCACCTGATCCCGCTGCGGCACGGCGAACCGATCATCTTCGGCGTCGACGACGAGCGGTGCGTCGTCCGAAAGGGTTTCGGTCTGCGGGTGGCGCAACGCTCCGAGGTGGACGCCGCCGACATCGTCGTGCACGACGCGCACACCGACGACCCCGAATACGCGTACGCGCTGTCGCGGCTGTCGGACCAGGACCTTCGTTACGTCGTCACGGGGATCGTGCGGCAGGTCGGGCGGACGACCTACGACGACGCGGAGCGCGCTCGGGTGCGGACCGCGCGGGAGTCCGGCACCGCCGACCTGCAGCAGTTGCTGCGGGGCGACAACACGTGGACCGTGCCCTGATGCCCGTAGCCGCTACCGTCCTGGCTATTCGCCGCCGCAATTGCTGTGGCGGATGGTCGAAGTCGTTGCGGATCGGGCATGTGTGAACAATTTGTTGACAACAACTTGCTCACGCGCCGTCCTGGGATCATGTCCGAGGAAGGTTTCACCCCACCCGATCCGCGTCGCGAACGCGCCCATCGTGAGTACGCGGGGCTGTTCCGGATCGCCGAACGGCACGGCAGCACTCCCGAACAACGGGCCAGGCAGTCGCACCCCGAGATGCTCGACCCGCTCGGCGCCATCCGTCTCGTCAAACGAGTCGACGCATAACGACGAAACCGACATTGTTCGCGATTTCCCAAACGATTTCGCGCACAACGTCGGTTTCGGCAGGGGCTGTCAGGCCATGAGTGCGGTGAACCGCCAATCCAGCACGGGCGCCGGCTCGGCACCGCCGCGGTTGCCATTCGCGGCACCGCCGCGGTTGCCATTCGCGGCACCGCCGCGGTGCGCGTAGACGACCGACCGCAGGTTCAGCACGCCACCGCCCTCGGCGAGGGGCTCGGCGGATTCGACGTGCAGGTCGCTGGTGAGGGTGTCGCCCTCCTGCACCGGACCGGTGTGGTCGCACGACTTCCAACCCAGCACCGTCACGAGATTCGGCAGCGCGCGCGTCGCCTGCGAGAAGGCCAGGCCGATGGTGTGGCCGCCGTACACGAGACGACCCGACGCGCCGACCCGCTCGTCGTGGTGCGTCGCCGCGATGTTGAGGCTCAGGCGCGCGAGTTCCGGTGCGCTCGAGACGACATCGCCGCTGGACTGCAGCACGGCACCGGCGAGGGACTTGTCGAAGTGCTCGCCCGGCACCTTCGACCGGTAGACATCCAGATCCCAGTCGGCGGGCGCGGACCACTGCGGTTCGTCCTGCGGTCCGATGGCCGAGAGGTCGTCGGAGTGCACGACGCGGTCGGGGTCGGGGTTCTCGCTCAGCGGCAGCATCGCGCAGCGGTAGAAGTCGAGGACGGTGTTGCCGTCCTGGTCGACGGTATTCATGCGCAGCGCCGCGAGTCCGGTGGGCCTGCGTCTGGGTTTGACCGAATTCTCCTTCAGCCCCACGACTTCGGTGGTGGTGTAGAGAGTGTCGCCGATGTGCGGAAAGCGGCGGAAACGCAGGCCGCGGTAGAAGAGGTTGGCCTTGACGTGGTGCGTGACGAGCGTGGACTGCCCGATCGCGATGTCGGTGACGAAACCGGCGTGCGCGACCGGCCCACCCGCGACGGCGGCCGAGAGGTGCTTGTCGAGCGGAAGGCGCAGGCGGTCACCGAGAATGCTCTGGTGCGCGGCGGCGAGGCCGTCGGTGAGCGTCACGGCGGGGGCGGTGTCGAAGACCTGACCGACGGTCAGTTCGTCGAAATAGGGTCCGCCGACGTACGAGGTGGTCATGGCTTTCAGGCTCCGATCTTCGACAGGGTGCGGCGGGCGGCGACGGCGACGGCCTCGTCGAGCATCTGCCCGTCGAGCTGGGCGGCTCCGGCGCCGCGGTTCTCGGCTTCCTCGAGCGCGGCGAGAACCTTGCGGGCGGCGTCGACCTGATCGTCGGTGGGCGTGAAGGCCGCTGCAGCAGAGGTGATCTGCGCAGGGTGGATGACCCACTTGCCGTCGAATCCGAGATCGGACACCCACTGCACCGAGTGACGGAAGGCGTCGTCGTCGGCGATGCCGAGGAACGGGCCGTCGATCGCCTGGACACCCGCGGCGCGGGCGGCGTGCAGCACGCGGTCCTGCACGTAGAGCCAGTGCTCGGGCGCGGCGGTGCGAGCGCGGCCCAGGGAGGCGCCGAGGTCGGCGTAGCCGATGATCACGCCGGCAACCCGGGGCCCGGCGACGATCTCGTCGATGCGCTGCACGCCGGCGGGGGTCTCGATGAGGGCCTGCACCGGGACGGTCGAATCGCCGAGGATGCGGTCGGCCTCGACGAGGTCGTCGGCGCTCTCGACCTTGGGGATCACGATCGAGGCGAGGGCGTCGCCGAGTGCGGCGCACGTGCGCAGGTCGTCCTCGAACCAGGGCGTGCCGCGTCCGTTGATGCGCACGGAGACGGTGCGTGCGGCGCCGTGTTCGCGGACCAGGGGAGCCACGAGTTCGCGGGCGGCGTCCTTCTGGTCGGCGGTGACGGCGTCCTCGAGGTCGAGGACGACCTCGTCGGCGGCGGAGGCGAGGGCCTTACCGGCTTTGCGTTCGTCGGAGCCGGGGGCGACGAGAACGGCGCGCCGGCGGAGGTGTTGCTCGGAAGACACGGGGACCTCGGGGAGTTCGGTCGGCAATGACGGCGCTAAATGTACGGCCATTGTTGGCGGTATGCCACCCCACGGAGAGGTGTGCTCATAGGAAGGTGCAGTCGTTCGTATCGTCGAAAACTCTGCAATCACGACGTCGAATGACGGTCCTTGCGTTGACAACGTCCGAGCTCGGTCCACAAAATGGCCGTACAAAGTTTGCCGGGTCCGTGTGGCCCGTCCCCAACGAAGGATGCCCCGTGACCTACCTGAACGACGAAGAGACTTTTCTGGTCGAGACCGTCCGCGACTTCATCGATCGGGAGGTCAAGCCGTCGGTGCAGGAGGTCGAGCACGCCAACGAGTACCCCGAGAAGTGGATCGAGCAGATGAAGCAGATCGGCATCTACGGGCTCGCCGTGCCCGAGGAGTACGGCGGCTCGCCGGTGTCGATGCCCTGCTACGTCCAGGTCACCGAGGAACTCGCCCGCGGATGGATGTCGCTGTCGGGTGCGATGGGCGGGCACACCGTCGTCGCCAAGCTGCTGACCCTGTTCGGCACCGAGGAGCAGAAGAGCAAGTATCTGCCCAAGCTCGCCACCGGTGAGATCCGGGCGACGATGGCGCTGACCGAGCCCGGCGGCGGCTCCGACCTGCAAGCGATGACGACGACCGCCAAGCGTGACGGCGACGAGCTGGTCATCAACGGTGCCAAGACGTGGATCACCAACGCGCGTCGCTCGGGGCTGATCGCGCTGCTGTGCAAGACCGACCCCACCGCGCAGCCGCGCCACAAGGGCATCTCCGTCGTGCTCGTCGAGCACGGCCCGGGTCTGACCGTCTCACGCGACCTGCCCAAGCTGGGTTACAAGGGCGTCGAGTCGTGCGAGCTGAGCTTCGATGGCTACCGCATCTCCGCCGACGCGATCCTCGGCGGCGAGCCCGGCAAGGGCTTCGCCCACATGATGAAGGGCCTCGAGACCGGCCGTCTGCAGGTCGCCTCCCGCGCCCTCGGTGTCGCGACCGCTGCACTCGAGGATTCCCTCGCCTACGCGCAGCAGCGCGAGAGCTTCGGTCAGCCGATCTGGAAGCACCAGTCCATCGGCAACTACCTGGCGGAGATGGCCACCAAGCTCACCGCGGCCCGGCAGCTGGCGCGCTACGCGGCGGAGAAGTACGACAGCGGCGAGCGCTGCGACATGGAAGCCGGTATGGCCAAGCTGTACTGCTCGGAGATCGCGATGGAGATCGCCCTGAACGCGGTGCGCATCCACGGCGGCTACGGCTACTCCACCGAGTACGACGTCGAGCGCTACTTCCGCGACGCGCCGCTGATGATCGTCGGCGAGGGCACCAACGAGATCCAGCGCAACGTCATCGCGAGCCAGCTCGTAGCACGCGGCGGACTGTGACGACCGGCCGCTAGGATCGGTCCGTCATGGACTACAAGGTGCGGGAAACGGAACCGGCCTACGCGCAACTCGCGCGCCAGCTCCGGGAGGCCGTCGAGGCGGGACGGTACAGCGACGGCACGCGGCTGCCCACCGAGGCCGAACTCGCCGAGGAACACGGCGTGAGCCGGCAGACGGTGCGTCGCGCCTT
The DNA here is from genome assembly GCF_059759155.1 of Rhodococcus sp. GQ147. NCBI lineage: Bacteria > Bacillati > Actinomycetota > Actinomycetes > Mycobacteriales > Nocardiaceae > Rhodococcus > Rhodococcus sp. GQ147. The sequence continues at coordinate 181,693 of NZ_JCAXDU010000008.1, read as the reverse complement.
CCAGGATCTCGTGGCCGACGGCATCGTCTACCGTGTTCCTGGCCGCGGCACCTTCGCGAACGAGTCGGGCCGGCGTTATCGGCGCCAGCTCGGCTCGATCGAGGATCTGCTCGCTCTGTCGGCCGACACGGTCATGCAGATCGTCTCGCCGTTGCGGCGCGGGGTCGACATCGATGCGGCGAGCCGGCTCCGCCTCGACACCGACGTGCTGTACACCGCGGTCTTCAAGCGTCTGCACGACGGAATCCCCTTCGTACTCACCACCGTTCATCTGCCCGAACCCGTCGCCGCGCACGTACTCGACTCGCCGGAGCTCCAAGCGGGTGCGTCCAGCCGGAACACGATGATCGGCCTGCTCGAACCCCATCTCGGCAGTCCCATCGTCGAAGCCGCACAGTCCATCACGGTCGCGCTCGCCACCGAACAGGTGGCGACCGAACTGAATTGTGAAGTAGGACATCCCTTGCTGCGCGTCGACCGGTTGTACTCGAACGACGATGGCGTGCCCACCGAGTTGTCGGTGAGTTACTTTCTGCCCGAGCACTACACCTATCGCGTCACCCTCAGGCGAGCCGGTCTCTGACCGTCGCCGCACATCGACAGGAGCAACAATGCGGGTTCTCAACGGAATCGACGAGGTCGAGAAGGCCGTCGGCGAGCACCTCGGCTACAGCGATTGGCTCGAGATCGACCAGAAGCGCATCGACCTGTTCGCCGAGGCCACCGGTGATCACCAGTGGATCCACGTCGACCCCGAGCGTGCGAAGGACGGCCCGTACGGCAAGACCATCGCCCACGGTTACCTGACCCTGTCGCTGCTGCCGGTGCTCGGCACCCAGATCTTCTCCCTCGAGGGCCTGAAGATGAAGGTCAACTACGGCAGCAACAAGGTTCGCTATCCCGCGCCGGTCCCCGTCGGCTCGCGGATCCGTGCCGGCGCCGAGTTCACATCGCTCGAGCGCACCGCCAAGGGTGCGAACCTCGTCGTCGGATACACCATCGAGATCGAGGGTGGAGCGCGTCCGGCACTGGTCGCCGAGACGGTGGTCGTTCTCGTCCCCTGATCGTCAGGAGATCTCGATCCGGAGGATGCGGTCGTCGTCGTCGGCCGGGCTGCCGCGACCGTCCCGATTGGACGTCGTCAGCCACAGTGAGCCGTCCGGCGCGGCGACGACGGTCCGCAATCGTCCGTACTCGCCGACGAAGAAGTCGGTCGCGGTGACTGCGGTGTCCTGCACATCAGTATCCGGGATATCGATGCGCCAGAGGCGTTCTCCGCGCAGGCCTGCCATCCACAGGCTGCCGTCGAACCATGCCAGGCCCGACGGCGACGCCTGCGAGACCGGCCAGGTGAGGACCGGATCGACGAATTCGCCGGAGCCCCCGGCCCCTTCGGTCACGGGCCAGCCGTAGTTCGCACCGGCCGTCACGAGATTCAGCTCGTCGACGTCGTTCTGCCCGAACTCCGACGCCCACAACCGTCCCCGGTCGTCGAATGCGAGTCCCTGCACGTTGCGGTGACCGAGCGAGTACACCGGCGACGCCGGATCTGGGTTGTCGGGCGCGGGTTCGCCGTCGCCGGTGATGCGAAGAATCTTGCCGCCGAGTGATTCCGGATCCTGGGCGAGTTCGCGCTCGCCCGCCTCGCCGGTCGCGACGTACAGCATCCCGTCGGGACCGAAGATCATCCGCCCGCCGTCGTGGATCCGTCCGGCCGGGATACCGTCGAGGATCACCTCCGGTTCGGCGAGCGTGGTGCCGTCGAAAACGGCTCGGAGTACCCGGTTGTCGCTGCCGGTTGTCACGTACAGGTACACGAAGCGGTCGGTGTCGAAGGTCGGCGACACCGCGATTCCCAGCAGTCCCGATTCGCCCTGCGCGAGGGTCTCTCCGACGCGACCGACCTCGCGGACCTCGCCGTCGGTGATCTCGACGATCCGGCCGGTGTTGCGCTCGGTCACCAGTGCAGAACCACCGGGAAGAAAAGCAACTCCCCACGGAGTGTCGAGACCGGACGCGACGGTGCCGGTCACGCGCGGAGTACCTGTCCCGGGCGTCGAGGGCTCGGTGACGGTACGGCTCACCCCGGCGGGACCCTCCTCGACGGACGGACTCGACGGGGACGCACATGCCCCGAGGTACACGGCTGTTGCTGCGGCGGCCAAGCCGGCGAGAAGTGTCCGCGACATGGGTCGATCCTCTCTTACCGAGGTCCGTTCCGTCGGCGAATTCCCGGCGCTCGGAGTCAGGACGAGAACGCGAGCCGGACCTGGGTCTTGCCGAGCACCCGCCGGTCGTCGACGGATACGGTGATATCGATCCGTGCGGTGCGCTCCGCCTCGTCGAGGTGGCCGACCTTCGCAGACACCGACAGGACGGCACCGTGCATCGGGTCGACCACAACGGGTCGCGTGAACCGTGTCTCGTAGGAGACGACCACGGTGGGATCGCCGAGCCGTTCCGTGAGGGTCTGCAGGGCGAGGGCTGCGGTGAGCATTCCCTGGCAGAGCACGCCGGGGAGCCCTTCGCCGGCTGCGACGACGTCGTCGTAGTGGATCGGGTTGAAGTCGCCCGAGGCACCGGCGTAGCGGACCAGATCGCTGCGGGTCACCGTCAGTTCGGTCTTCGCGATGACCGCACCGACCTCGAGTTCGTCGAATCGTAGTGCGGTGCCGAGTGTCATGCGTCGTCTCCTCGGTGAAGCAGTGTCGAAGTGACTACCGCGACCAGATCGTCCGTGTCGTCCCGGATCTCGCAGATCGTGGACAGGATGTGGTTGCCGGCGCGTTCGGTGACCTCCGTGATGGTGAGCGTCGCGGTCAAATCGTCGCCGGCCACGATCGGGCGCCGGTGCTCGACCTTCTCCGACCCGTGCACCACCCGGTGCAGCTCGAGACCGGTACCCGGCGTCTCCAGAAGCTGTGTCACCGACGGACTCTGGACGACGGTGGTGAAGGTCGTAGGAGCCACGACATCAGGGAAGCCGGCGGCCCGGGCTGCCTCCGGGTCGAGATGGATCGGATGCGTCGATCGGACGGCGCGGGCGAATTCCCGGATCTTCTCCCGGCCGACGAGATAGGACGTCGGCGGAAAGATGCGTCCGGCAAGGTCGGGGTTCAGCGGCATCAACGCAGCGTAGCGACGTACGGGGAGGATCGGTGTCGTGTTCGTGACCTACACGCCGAATTCGAGGTGATCGTGTGGGGACCGTCTCGGGATCACGTGTTGCACCCTCGTGCCGCGACCTTCCATCGCTCGACTACCGCGTCGCCGGAGACCGTGATCAACTCGTCCGCGAGGTTCACGGCATTGCACACGTGGTTGGGGATCACCCGCACCCTGTCGCCGAGTTGTGGGCGGGTCGATGCCTCCGGCCACTGCACCGTCGCGTGATGCTCCGACAGTGCGGTGATGCGCGCGTCCGGTTCCCCGAGGATGCGTCCGTACCCCGTGGCCCACGCGGCTCGATCGGCGCCGAGCGCCTTGGAACCGGCATCGAGCACGATCACCTCGTCGCGAGCGGAAACGACGGTCGCCAGGGCGGTCAGCGCGATGTCGGATTCGCTCACCGCGCCGAGTTCGAGTTGCTGCGCATCACCGAAGACGTACACGCCGGGACGCAACTCGGTTGCAACCGTGGGCACGTCGAGATGTGCCGTGGGGGAGGAACCCCCACTGATCACGGTCGGCTCGATCCCCGCTGCTCGTAGCGACGCCGCTGCTGCCGCCAGTGCGTCGGCTTCCTCCCGTGCTGCGCTGTCGGGCGCGTCGGGTGCGTACGAGTGGCCGGGGAAGGTGAAGACGCCGCGCACGTCGAGGCCCGCCTCGCGGGCCGCCGACGCCACGGTTCCGGCCTGTTCGGGCAACACGCCGGTGCGGTGGTGCCCGCTGTCGATCTCGACGAGCACCCCGATCGCGGTGCCGGCGTGCTCGACGAATTGCCGGGCTCCGGTCGCGGAATCGATCCCGACCGTCAGGCGCACCCGGTCGGTCAACGCGCGCAGCCGTGCACCGCGGGCAGCGTCGACCCACAGCGGGTACGCGACGAACAGGTCGTCGAAGCCCTCGTCGGCGAAGACTTCGGCTTCGGAGACGGTCGCGACCGTCAGGCCGCGGGCTCCCGCACCGAGCTGGCGTCGTCCGATCTCGGAGCACTTGTGCGTCTTCGCGTGGGGTCGCAGCGACAGGCCTCGTGAGGCGGCGGACTGCGCCATCCGCGCGATGTTGCGGTCGAGGATGTCGCGGTCGACGAGCAGTGCCGGGGTGGTGTCGAGGTCCATGGCCGAACCGTAGACCGTCGGAACCGGGAATTTAGAGAGTGCGCGGCCTCTTTTTCGTGTACCCTCGCGCCATGAGTGGTGTGGATCACAATTATGGGGATTTCGACGTCATCGTCCGAGGTGGTCTCTGGTTCGACGGGACGGGCGCACCCGGCGTCGTCCGCAACCTCGGTATCCGCGACGGAGTCGTCGTCACCGCGACCTCCGACGACCTTCCTGCCGGCCCGAACACCGAGGTCGTCGACGCGCACGGCCGCTGGGTGATGCCGGGCTTCGTCGACACCCACACCCACTACGACGCCGAAGTGCTCGTGGGTCCGGGTCTGTCCGAGTCGGTGCGGCACGGCGTCACGACCGTGCTCATGGGCAACTGCTCGATCTCGACGGTCTTCGTGCCGCCGGTCGACGCTGCCGACCTGTTCAGTCGCGTCGAAGCACTCCCGCGCGAGCACGTCCTCTCAGCCCTCGAGAAGTCCAAGACGTGGAGCACGCCCCGCGAATACATCGAGGCGCTGAACAAGCTTCCGCTCGGCCCGAACGTGACGGCCTTCGTGGGACATTCGGACGTCCGCGCGTCGGTGATGGGGCTCGGACGCTCTACCGAGTCGGCGAACCGACCGACCCGGGCCGAACTCGCCGAGATCGACGCCCGCATCGAGGACGCCCTCGACGCGGGCTTCCTCGGCGTGTCGACGATGACGAACCCGTGGGACAAGATGGACGGCGACCGCTATCGCTCGCGCACCCTGCCGTCGACCCACGCGTCGTGGTCGGAATTCCGCCGCCTGCACAAGATCCTGCGCCGACGCGGTCGCACCCTGCAGGCCGTGCCGAACCTCAACACCAAGTACGACGTCGTGTTCTTCGCCCTCGCCGGCACGGGCATCGGGCGCAAGCCGATGAAGACGTCGGTGCTCGCAGCGGCCGACACGAAGGCCGAACGGTGGGTCAACCGCATCTTCGGTCCGATTGCATTCGCGGCCAACCGGATCGGCAAGGGTGCCTTCCGCTGGCAACACCTGCCCACGACCTTCGAGGTGTACTCCGACGGCATCGACCTCGTCGTCTTCGAGGAGTTCGGATCAGGCCGTGCCGCACTGCATCTGCAGGACGAACTCGTCCGCAACGACCTGCTGCGCGACGAGGCCTACCGCCGCTGGTTCCGGCAGGACTTCGAGAAGAAGTTCTCACCGCGCGTGTGGCACCGCGATTTCGACGACACCCGGATCGTCGAATGTCCCGACGCCTCGCTCGTCGGCCGGTCGATCGGCGACGTCGCGCGCGAGAGGAAGCTGCATCCTGTCGACACCTTCCTCGACCTCGTCGTCGAGTACGGCAGGAAGTTCCGGTGGCACACCGTGATCGCCAACGACCGAAGCAAGGTCGCCGACCGGCTCATCCGCACGCCCGGCGTCACCGTCGGGTTCTCGGACGCCGGCGCCCACCTGCGGAACATGGCCTTCTACAACTTCGCGATCTGCCTGCTCCGCCGCGTCCACGACGCCGAGAAGGCGGGCAGGCCGTTCCTCCCGCTGCCCGAAGCCGTCCACAAGCTCACCGGCGAACTCGGCGACTTCTACGGAATCGACGCCGGCCACCTGCGGGTGGGCGACCGCGCCGACTTCGTCGTCGTCGATCCTGCCGGACTGAACGCCGACGTCGATGCCTATCACGAGTCGCCGCTCGAGGAGTTCGGCGGAATCCGCCGCATGGTCAACCGCAATGACCGCGCGGTGACGGCGACGGCGGTCGCCGGCCGGGTGGTCTTCCGCGACGGCGAGTTCGTGCCCGGTTACGGACATACCGTCGGCACCGGCCGGTTCCTGCGCGCCGGGGTGGAGGAGCGCGGACCCGCGCCGATGCGCATCTCGGCGGGTGAGCCCGTCGCGTGAGTGCATCCGTAGTACGCCGTACCCAGCAGGAGCGCAGGGAGGAGACGATCGGCCGCATCCTCGACGCGACCATCACTGCCCTCGCCGAGCTCGGTTGTACCGGGACCACGATCGGTGAGGTGTGCCGGCGTTCGGGGGTGTCGTCGGGTGGGGTGTTCCGGCACTTCCCCACGCGACTCGACCTGATGATCGCGGCGGCCGACGCCGTCCGGGAACGCCAGTTCGCGAACTTCGAAGCGGGTCTCGCGGCGCTCGGTGACGAGCACGCGGACATCTCCGAGTCGCTGCGGGTGTGCCTCGAACTGCTGCGCACCGCCTGTCGGGCCCCGATGAACGCAGCCTGGTACGAACTGCTCGGCGCGGCGCGCACCGACCCGGCGTTGCGGGAGCATCTAACGCCGATGGCCGAGCGCTACCACGCCCAGATCGTCGATCTCGGCAGGTCGCTGCCTGTCGCGGCACGGTTCCCGGCCGACGTCTTCGACACCCTCCTGCTGTCGCTCGTGCACATGTTCGACGGCGAAGCGCTGGCGTCGACGGTGCATCCGCAGCCGGAACTCGAGGTGCGACGGATCGAACTGATGGCCCGGATGTTGGCGCTCGTCACATCTGACATAAGTTCGAATAATGAGCAATAGTGGATCTGCTCCTCAGTGGTTCGTCGACGCCCTGGCCACACCCGTCGAGACCGGGAAGGTCGAGGCAGCCGGTGCGACCATCGCCTACCGGGCGTGGGGCGAATCCGGTCTGCCGGGCATCGTGCTGGTCCACGGCGGCATGGCGCATTCGGGGTGGTGGGACCACATCGGCCCGCAGCTTGCCGCCGGACGTCGTGTCGTCGCGCTCGATCTGAGCGGTCACGGCGACAGTGACCACCGCGAGCACTACACCCTGGAAGCGTGGTCCGCGGAGGTCGTCGCTGCGGCCCGCGCCGGCGGTATCAGCGGTCCACCGGTCCTCATCGGTCACAGCATGGGCGGGATCGTCTCGTTCGCCGCCTCACATCTCCACGGCGACGAACTCGCCGGTGTGGTGATCATCGATTCGCCGATCCGCGACATGACGCCCGAGGAACTCGAGATGCGCGCGAAGGCCGTCGCGAACGCCGGACCGCCGAAGGTGTACGCCGCGGCGGAGGACGCCGTCGCCCGATTCCGCCTCGTGCCGCCGCAGGACGACGCCGAACCCTACGTGCTCGAGCACATCGCCCGCGGATCGCTGAAGCAGGTCGACGGCGGCTGGTCGTGGAAATTCGACAATCTCCGCATGGGACGTGAGGGGCGCCGTAGCCTCGAGGCGATGAGTCCGGGATGCGCCGTCGCCTACTTCCGCTGCGAACGCGGCATCATCGACGACGCGCTCTACGGGCGGATGGTCGACAATCTGGGTCCTGATGCGTTGTTGATCGATCTTCCGGCCTCGGGCCACCATCCGATGATCGATCAGCCGCTGGCCGTCGTCGCCGCCGCCCGGACGCTGCTGGCAGCCTGGGGGAGATGACCGCATGAATCCGCTCCGACCGGTCGCCGTCCGTATCGGAGCGTTGCCGTGGTTGCCGCGGTATTCACAGCCGATCATCGCGGTGGACAAGACCATCCAACGGGCCACGCGCGGCAAGGTCACCCTGCTCGCGATCGCGGGACTGCCCTCGCTCGTGCTCACCGTGAAGGGCCGCAAGAGCGGGGTGCCGCGGTCCACACCGCTGCTGTGTGTGCCGCACGACGGGGGATGGCTCGTGGTGGGGTCGAACTGGGGACACCCGAAAGCCCCGTCCTGGGCGATCAACCTGCGCGCGGCCGACCAGGCGCAGGTGCTGTACGACGGGCACGAGCACGCGGTGTCGGTGCGGATCGCGGAGGGCGACGAACGCGCGCGGCTGTGGCAGGTGCTGCTGCAGACGTGGCCGAACTACGCGCTGTACGCGAAGCGCACCGACCGGGTGCTCCCCGTCTTCGTACTGACGCCGCTCGAGTCCTGATCGCAGGTCAGAGCGGGCGGTCGGCTTCCTCGACGCTCACCGGCCTCCGCCGTTCGCGCAGCAGGTGCCGCGCCGCCCAGTCGAGCCAGAACCCGAGGAAACCGATCACGACGATCACGGCCATGACCTGGTCGTAGGCGAGCTGGTCGCGGGCGTTGAGGATCTGGTAGCCGAGACCGGACCGCACGCCGAGCATCTCGGCGGGGACGAGCACGACCCACGCGATACCGAGACCGACCCGCAGACCGGTCTGCACCTGCGCGCGGATGGCCGGCAGGACGACGGTGGTGAGCAGTTCGAGTCGCGTCGCACCGAACGAGCGGGCCACCATCAGATAGCCCTGGTCGATGCCGTGCACACCGGCCGCCGTGTTGATGACGATCGGCCAGATCGCGGCGGCGGCGATGAGGAAGAAGACGGGCTGGTGGCCGATGCCGAACAACGCCACGGCGATCGGCGCCCACGACAGCGGCGAGATCATCCGCAGGAACTGCATGATGGGCATCGTCGCGCGCTCGACCAACGGGTTGAGTCCGATCAGCAACCCGAGCGGGATGCCGAGCGTCGCGGCGATCAGCAGACCCACCAGCAACCGCCACAGGCTCGCGAGCGTGTCGGGCAGCAGGACGCCGCGTGCGAACAGGTCGACGATCGCCGGGAAGACGTACTGCGGGGCGAAGTCCCGCACGAGCGAATCCGGCGCGACGAGCACCGTCGTCACCAGCCACCACAAGGCGATCGCGATGACGATGGCGACGGCCTGGGGGACGAGGGGCAGCTGCCGGACGGTGCGGGCCGTCTCCGGCGCCGTGCCGGTCGGGGCGCTCACGAAGGATCGACCTCCTCTGTGCGGGTGAGATCGGCGGGAAGGCCGAAGGCATCGGTGCCGTCGACGCGGGTGAGGGATGTGCGGACGAAGCGGTCGTCGACGAGGTCGTCGTGCACCGTCGCAGGGTCGAGACGAGAGAGGAACCGTGTGTCGCCGTCGACGACGGTGTCGTGCATCGCCTCGATCAGTGCCGCGGTGAAGGTCGGGAAGGGGAACGGCTGGTACCCGATGCGTTGCGGCTGCCACTGCGGGTGCATCGTGCCGGCCTCGCGGTCGGGATAGGTGAGGGCCTTCGTGATCGCGGGCAACGGCTGCGGAAGGTATCCGGCGGACAACATCGCGGCCGCGGCCTGACGGTCGGCGCCGATCTGCAACTGGGCGGAGACCACCGAGTCGGTGAGGGACTGTACGGCGACGGGGTCGCGTTCGATCAGGTCCTCGTGCACGAGCAGGGCGCAGCACGCGTGGTCGCGCCACACATCACCGAGGAAACGGTGGATCCGCCCCACCCCGCGGACCTCCGCGGCGGCGTTGAACGGATCGGCGACGGTGAACGCGGCGATCGAGCCGTTCGCCAGGGCCGGGATCATGTCGGACGGACCCATCACGACGAGGCCCACGGTACGGGCGGACTTCGACGGCGCCTCCCGCACGACCGGTGTCAGTCCGTGCGCCCGCAACAGCTGTTGCAGAGCAATGTTGTGGATCGACCACCAGAACGGGATCGCCACCGTCTGGCCTGCGAGATCGCTCAGGTCGGTGATGTGCGGGGCGACCGTCAGCGCCGAGCCGTTGGTGTGGTTCCAGCCGAGGATCCGCACGGAACTACCCAGGCTGTACCGCAACTGGACCGCCATGGGCATGAGCAGGTGCACGACGTCGACGCGCCGGCTGATGAAGGCTTCGGCGAGCGACGCCCAACTGCGGAAGAGCACCGGCTTCGCGGAATCGACGACGCCGGAGGGATACAGGCTCGACCCGTGCGCGACGAGCAGCGGCGCGGCGTCGGTGATCGGCAGGTAGCCGATGCGCAGTTGCCCCGTGCGATTGGCGCGGTCGGTGGTCGCGGTGCGCGCGAGGTCGATCGTGCCGGCAATACCCCCGGCTGCCGCGAGGCCGAGCGCACCGCGCATGAGGGTGCGACGGCTGAACAGACCCGGATCGGTCATGTCGCGGACAGCGACGAATCGCGGTAGTGCGCCAGGATGGCCGGACGCAGCGCGTCGCGGTCGAGCGCCGACATGCCGCCGAGCGCCCATTCCTGCTGCACCACACCCGAACTCCCGAACAGTGCGATGCGGTCGGCGAGTTCGAGCGCCTCGTCGATGTCGTGGGTGACGAGGACCGTCGTGAAACCGAGATCGCGCGCGAGTTCGCCGAGCCACGACCGCAAATCGGAGCGGGTGGCCGGGTCGAGGGCGCTGAACGGTTCGTCGAGCAGCAGCAGTCGCGGACGCACCGCGACGGCGCGGATGACGGCGATGCGCTGGGCCTGACCACCGGACAGCTGGTCGGGGTAGTAGCCGGCGAGCGCGGAGAGGCCGAAACGCTCGAGGAGCGAATCGGCGTAGGCGGTGTCGAACCGCTCGCGGTGCGCGGCGAACCGTCCACCGAAGGCGATGTTCTCGCGCACGGTGAGCCACGGCATCAGGAAGGGCTGCTGGAAGACCATCCCGGTGTGCGGACGGTTGTCGCCCTCGGTGTCGGGCCAGTCGACGGAACCGCGATCGAGGTGATCGAGACCCGCGACGATCCGCAGCAGCGTCGACTTGCCGCTACCGCTGCTGCCGAGCACCACGAGGAACTCGCCGGTCGCGATATCCAGATCCACCCCCTGGAGAACCGGGCTACGACGACCGGCGAAACTCTTGTATCCGTTCGCTATTCGTACTGCGACAGTTCCCACCGCAGCTGTCCTTCCGACGGCGATTGAATGGGCAGGAAGGCCGCCTCACGGAATCGGCGGTTGGTGGCGCTGGCCGTCGCGTATCCGGCACCGCCGCGCAGTGTCGCTTCGAGGCGGGTCGCGGCGACGGCGACGACCGAACCGTCGAGACGCAGGCGGATGAACTCCGCAGGAGCGATCGAGGTGGGATCGGTGGCGAAGCGGTACAGCCGTTCGCGCAGTGACTCGTACTGCGCCGAAAGCTCTTCGTACTCACCGGTGAACTGCTCGCCCAGTCCGTGCAGACGGCCGACGGCCTCAGTGAGCGATGCGCGTGCCATGCCGACGCAGAACGAGGTCTGCAGCATCATGAAGGTGGGCCGGATCGAACCGCAGAAGTTTGCGAGATCCTCGGTGAGGATGTGCGACTGCGGAATCCGCACACCATCGAGCTTCAGCGAGGTCGACGACGTGGCGCCGAGCGCGAGCAGTTCGGGTGAATCCGCGATGGTGATGCCCTCGGCGTCGGCGCGGACGACGGCGACGAGGCGGTCACCGTCGGCGGTGCGGGCCGGGAAGACGATCACCGAGTCGGGAAAGACGTTGGACGCCCAGTGGATCGGGCCGGTGACGGTGATGCCGTCGTCCGTTCGTTCGGCGACGAGGGGGAGCTCGCCGAGACCGGCAAGATGCTTGAGCGCCGCGGCCATGGCGGTGACGCCGATCGTGCGGCCGGACGCGAGGTCGTCCCGGTAACGATCGCGCAGGAACTGCGGTGCGCGATCGATGTATTCGAGCGCCATGCGCTGCGCCCACAGCGAGAAGCCGACGGTGAGCGATTCGGCGGCGACCTCGTCGATGACCGCGACCATCTCGGAGAGACACTCCCCGCTCAGCCCCTTGCGGAGCAGGCCGAGCTCGCCTGTACGGGCGATGTCGGTGCGGATGTCGGTTTCTCCGCGATCGAGAGCAGCTGCGCGATCGCGTACGAACTCTGCGATCGCCGCGCGCTGTTCCTCGCTCGTCCGGTCAATGGCCGCGGTCATCGGATGCTTATCCTTCGAGGGAGTGGAGACGGTCGATGGGCGTGCTGACGACCTCGCGGGCGCGCACGACGGCGGCCTCGTCGGGGGCGTTGTAGAAGCACAGGCACTTGTCCATGTCCTCGCGGACGTAGGTGCGCAGGAAGCTCACCTCGGGGACGTCGGCGTACTTCGGTGAATTCGCCTTCTTGCGCGCGAGGTAGGTCTCCATGTCGATGGTGTCGGGGATGTCCCACTCGACGAGGTAACCGGCCTCGGGGCGGGTGGCCTTGATCTGGTCGAGCTCGGCGCCGACCAGACGGACCTCGTTCGGGCCGACGATCTCGGCGACATCGAGGGAGGCCGACTCGAGCTGGGCGGGGCGGCAGGCGTCGAACTCGGCGATCGCGAAGACGCGCGTGCCGCCAGTGGTGACCTGCGATTCGATCAGTTCGCCGCCGGCGGCGACGACAGCATCGTCGAAGGCCTTGATGGCAGCTTCGGCCTGGCCCTCGGTGGGGACGAGTTCGTAGAGATACAGCGACATGGGGTCACCTTCCGGGAAAGCGGGTTGGAACTGTGACCGGTCCGGGCACGGCGGGGCGCCGTTTCGTCTTCGGACGGGGCGACTACGGCATGCGGCGCACGCAGACGAGGCCGGTCAGAGAGAGGAGCGACAACACGCAGCAGTCGACACCCGCACGAGATCCACGTGCAGGCGGCGAGTCAGAAGGCTGTGTGTCACGTGCTCCACCGTACTGTGAATAGAACGGTCTGTCTATCGCGCCCTGTCCGTTACTCTGGGTACGTGCGTACGTTCGTCGAGAGTGAATCGATCGGCACTCCGAAGGGCACGGCCGGTCCGAAGGGGAAAGCCGAGCGATCGCCGTCCAAGCCCTCACCCTCCACACGTCTGCTCGACACCGCGAGCACGCTCTTCGCCGAGCACGGCATCCGTGCGGTGGGCATCGACCGCATCCTCGCCGAGGCCGGCGTCGCCCGCGCGAGCCTCTACTCGTCGTACGGGTCGAAGGATGCACTGGTGCTCGCCTATCTGGAGGATCTCGACCAGCGCGACCGGCAGCGGTGGCACGCCGCCGCCGAACCGCTCGACGATCCGATCGCGAAGATCCTCACCTTCTTCGATCTCGCGATGCAGTCGGCGCCGAAGAAGAACTTCCGGGGATGCCAGTACGCCAACGCCGCGACGGAATTCCCCCAGGAGCCTCTCGAACCGGTGCTCGCGCACCGGGAATGGCTGAATTCGACGCTCGTCGACCTGCTGAATCTCGCCGGGGCGACCGAATCCGAGGTGGTGGCCGGGAGCGTGCAACTGATCTACGACGGTGCCTTGTCCGGCAGCAAGTTCGAGCACTCCGTCGAACCGATCCGGCTCGGCCGCGACATGGCTGCAGCGATCATCGAGACGCATCTCCCCCGCTGACCCGGGGTCCGCGTCGACCCGTGGACTCAGCCTGCCGAGTTGCTCCGCTGCTGTGTGCGGCGCTCCGTGGTCGCGGAGATTGCCGGCCGCGGCACGAGAGCGCGGAAACACACGCTGGCCAGGACGAAGGTGCCGAGCGTCCCCAGCACCGCGGCCACACCCGTCGAACCGGGACGGTCGTCGATGGTGTAGTCGGCCAGTGCGCTGTCGGCGAGCCGATGTTCCTCGACGTCCCGTGCCATGCAGTCGCCTGTGAGATCCTCGGCGAGCGAGTCGATCTCGCAGCCGCGTGAGGTGGCGACCTCGAGAGCGCCGGGGGTGTCGACGGCGAGCGGCGCGAGGATCCCCGCGACGACGAGCGAGGTGAACGCCAGGCCGATGAACAGCGTCCCGCGAGCGCGCGGACGCGGAGGCGGGGGCGGCGAGGCGGTCGCGTCGAGAGGATTGACCGGAAGCCGGGTGAGATGGACGGATTCCGGGGAGATCCGCGCAACGGCGAGCACGACGGCGGCCGTCACCAGCCCTTCGACAACCCCGACCGGAACGTGGGTCGCATACAGGAATCCGATGTTCGACACCGGCACCGTGGAGGTGCCACCGAGTGCGTATTCGACGACGAAACCCGTCACCGCCGCGAGGACCGAGACGAACCCTGCGACGAACGAGACCAGACCGAGCATGACGAACCGCCGCACCCCGTGGTGTTCGCACAGTGCGCGCAGCGCCGTCGCGGCGAGGAAACCGGCGGCGATGGCGACGAGCACCATGTTCGTGACGTTGGCGCCCAGTGCCGACAGGCCGCCGTCGGCGAAGACGAAGGCCTGCACCACGAGGACGATCGTCAATGCGACCGCACCCACGAACGGGCCGAGCAGGATCGCCGCGAGCGCGCCGCCCACGACGTGGCCGCTCACGTCCGGCAGCACCGGAACGTCGACCACCTGCAGGGCGAACAACAGGGCGCAGACCACCGCCGCAGTAGGCACCGACCTCTTGCTCAGGTCGCTGCGTGCGTACCAGGCGGCGATGCTGACCCCGATCACGGCGATGACGAAGAACCACGCGGACGCGCGGTCGGCGATCAGGCCGTCGCCCATGTGCAGGGCGAGGACGTCCGTGCCGGCGAACCCACTCGTATCGACCATCTCCGATGTCCCTCCCACCGACGGAGTGCTCTGCGGCGAAGGCTAGTACCGGCATCGGGGGAGGCGGAGCGTTTTCGAGAGCTCGGCGGGACGGGAGCCTGGGCAAAAAGTGAAACCCGTTCTATATTTGCGTCATGTACGAGTGGTCCGACACAGACCTCATGTTCCGCGATGCGCTTCGCGGTTTCATCGAGAAGGAAATCCGCCCGCACGTCGACAGTCTCGAATCGGGAGAACTGCCGCCGTACGACATCATCCGGAAGTTGTACGCGACTTTCGGCATCGACGAGATGGCCCGTGAGTCGCTCGAACGCGCCCTCGCGAAAGAGGAACGCGGAGAGAAGCCTTCGGGGTCGTCCGGTGGTACCGGCGGGTCGCCGGGGATGGCGGCGTTGCTCAATATCGAGATCGCCGGGGTGAGCCTCGGGCTCATCGCCTCGCTGGGCGTCAGCCTGGGCCTGACCGCGGGCACGATCCGCAGCCGCGGCACCCTCGCGCAGAAGAAGCGATGGCTGCCCGAGTTGGTGACCTTCGAGAAGGTCGGAGCGTGGGCGATCACCGAACCCGATTCGGGTTCGGACGCCTTCGGCGGGATGAAGACGACGGTGCGCCGCGACGGGGAGGACTACGTCCTCAACGGCCAGAAGACCTTCATCACCAACGGTCCGTACGCCGACGTGATCATCGTGTACGCGAAGCTCGACGAGGGCGACTCCTCGGTGGATCGCCGCGACCGCAAGGTGCTCGCATTCGTGCTGGACAAGGGCATGGAAGGGCTCACCCAGAGCCCGCCCTTCAAGAAGATGGGCATGAACTCCTCGCCGACGGGCGAGCTGTTCTTCGATAACGTGCGCCTGACCCGCGACCGGCTGCTGGGTGAGACCGAGGACGGCGGTCGCAGCGACGGCAAGGACAGCGCGCGCGAATCCTTCGCCACCGAACGTATCGGCATCGCCTATCTGGCCCTGGGCATCATCGAGCAGTGTCTGAAGCTGTGCACCGAGTACGCGAAGTCGCGGAAGCTGTGGGGCAAGGAGATCGCACAGTTCCAGTTGATCCAGCTCAAGCTCGCCGAGATGGAGATCGCGCGGGTGAACGTCCGCAACATGGTCTTCAGCGCGATCGAACGCACGCAGGCGGGGAAGCCGGTGAGCCTGTCGGAGGCGTCGGCGATGAAGCTGTACTCGTCGCGGGCTGCGACCGAGGTGGCGATGGAGGCCGTGCAGCTGTTCGGAGGAAACGGATACATGGCCGAATATCGCGTCGAACAACTTGCGCGTGATGCGAAATCGTTGATGATCTACGCCGGTAGTAACGAAATTCAAGTAACACATATCGCGAAGGGATTGCTCGCACAGTAAGCCCTGAATACGACCGCTCGAAATTAGCAAAAAGGACAATTTTCGGAGGGGGGATGACAATTCCCCCACTGTGTCGACTATTGTTCGCCATGAGAAAAGTTATGCCGGTCGCCGACGAGGGGAGCGACCGGTCCGGAGGGGAGTCCGAGCGGAAATCGGGGGAGCGATGTACGCGGAACGAAGGGACGGCGAAAAGCCGTCGGTCACGACGGACGGCAGGAGCGCTCGCGCAGAGCGCACCCGGCAGGCCGTCATAGAGGCTCATATCGCGCTCATCAGGGCGGGAGAGCTCAAACCCACAGGGGCGCAGATCGCCTCGCGGGCCGGGGTGTCCCTGCGATCGTTGTGGGGACACTTCGGCGACCTCGAGACATTGTTCGCCGTCACCGGCGCCGAGCTGATGCGGCGCCAGGTCGACGCCTACGAGCCGATCGATCCGTCGCTGCCGCTCGAGGAGCGGATCGACGCCTACTGCAGGCAGCGGGCGGAGATGCTCGAATACATCGCGCCGTTCGCACGGTCGTCCGAGATCCGGGTGCCGTTCTCGCGCGAGTTGCAGCGCAACCGCGTGCGTTATCTCGACCGGGCGCGATACGAGATCGGGGCGTTGTTCTCCGACCAGTTCGAGGGCGTCGACGGCACCGTCCGCACCCACATCGAGAACCTGCTGGGTGTGTCGACGACCTGGCCCACCTGGGTGTCGCTGCGGGACGTACTGCGTTTGCCGGTGCCCGAAGCCGTCGAGGTCATGAAGCGGTCGGTGTCGGCGCTGCTCGCGGAGGCATCCGGAGCCGGCCGGCAGCAGGCGGTGGCCCGTGTTGCGCAGGAGAAGGCCGCGGTCGCACCGCACCGGAGGGCGCAGCAGTCCCGGCCGGTGCCGGCGATGACACCGCGGGAACAGGTCGTCGTCCCGGCCTGAGCGCCCGGCCTGAGCATCAGAGCGTGTCGGTCGGTTTCCGACCGGCGCGTGCCGAGAGAAAGGTCTCGACCGCAGGCAGCGCGGCCGAGACCGTCTCGGCATGGTCCACCCCGCGCAGGATCGCGAGTCGCGCACCGGGGACGGTGCGCGACAACGCGCGGGTGTCCTCCACGCGCAGGCGATCGTCCGACCCGACGACGGCGAGCACGGGCACGTCGATGTCGGCGAGCATCTCGTCGTCGATCCCCGGTTCCCGATCCGACCGGCGGAAATAGGCGGCGAGAGCCTGCGCGTCGTTCTTCAGGAAGGCCGAGCGCGTCGCGGGATCGACCGGCGTGCGACGCCGCTCCTCCCAGGCACGGACGAAACCGTCCATGCCCTCGCGCTCGAGCACGTCGACGGTGCCGGGGAAGAACATCGCGTCCATCGATCCCGCCTGGGGGCGTGCGCTCCCGCCGAGCAGCGTCAGACTCGACAGTCTGTCCGGAGCGTCGACGGCGAGCGCGAGTCCCGCACGGGCGCCGAACGAATAGCCGACGTAGTGCACCCGGTCGACCCCGGCCGCATCCAGGACGGCCAGCAGGTCCCCGACGATCGCGTCCATCGCGTAGGCGTCCTCGTCGTGAGGGGTGTCGCTGCGGCCGTGCCCACGCAGGTCGGGCATGACCAGCCGGAAATCCCCGCTGAGTGCCTTCACGTAGCCGAAGGCCCGCCACACCGCCGACGACAGGGCACTGCCGTGGACCAGCAGCACGACCGGTGCCCCCTCGGGACCTGCCGTGGTGAACCGGATCCGGGTGCCGTCGGCGGGATTCGTCGCGTGGCTCATCCCAGCAGTATCGCCGAACGGCTCACCGCCCGAGCTCGACCGACCGATCCACCTCCACCTCCTCCAGGAATCGTTCGTCGTGCGAGACCACCACGAGCGCACCGCTGTAGGCACGCAGGGCCTGGGTCAAGTGCGCGAGACCGGCCAGGTCGAGGTTGTTGGTGGGCTCGTCCAGCAGCAACAACTGCGGAGCGGGATCGGCCGCGAGCACGATCGCGAGCGCGGCCCGCAGTCGTTCCCCACCCGACAGTGCCCCCACGGCGACCTCGGCGTGCCGGCCGCGGAACAGGAAGCGCGCCAGACGTGCCCGCACCT
Source organism: Rhodococcus sp. GQ147 (assembly GCF_059759155.1). Taxonomy (NCBI): domain Bacteria; kingdom Bacillati; phylum Actinomycetota; class Actinomycetes; order Mycobacteriales; family Nocardiaceae; genus Rhodococcus; species Rhodococcus sp. GQ147. The sequence continues at coordinate 163,794 of NZ_JCAXDU010000008.1, read as the reverse complement.
GCTGCGGAGTCAGGTGCGGCGCACGATCCTCGGCGTTCTCCGCGACCGAACGATCGTCGTCGAAGATGTCGAGCCGCTGCGGGAGCAACGCGAAGGGAACGTGGGGTTCCGCCTCGACGATGCGGTGCAGCAGGGTCGTCTTCCCCGACCCGTTGGGGCCGCGCAGCGCGATCCGTTCCGGCCCGACGATCTCGAGCGGTGCGTCCGCCACACGCCGGCCGGGTGGAACCGCGGTTCCGGGCAGGTCGATGCGGATCTCCGGATCGTCGCGCACGGCGTCCTTCGCGCGATCGAGGTTCTCCCGTGCAGTGGTCAGATCCTCCTCGTGCTCACGGCGGAATCGCCCGGCGGATTCCTGCGCCTGCCGTTTGCGCGCGCCCATGACGATCTTGGGTTCGCGCTTCTGCTCGTACATCTTCTGCCCGTAGCGTTGCCGCCGGGCGAGCGTGACGTGCGCCGCCGCCAATTCGCGTGCCTGGCGCCGCACGTCGTTACGGGCGTCCCGCACTGCGGCCCGTGCCGCCTCCTGCTCCTCCGCGACGATCCGTTCGTACTCGCCGAATCCGCCGCCGAACAGGCGCAGAGCCCCGTTGCGCAGTTCGGCGATCGAGTCCATGCGGTCGAGCAGTTCCCGGTCGTGCCCGGCGACGAGCACCGTGCCGGGGAACCGGTCGAGCGCATCCTGCAGGCGCGCACGTCCGTCGGCGTCGAGATTGTTCGTCGGCTCGTCGAGCAACAGCGCGTCCGGCTCGTCGAGCAGGCGTGCGGTGAAGGCGAGCAGCACCGTCTCCCCGCCGGAGAGCTGACCGACGGTGCGGTCGAAATCCCCGACGTCGTGCAGGATCCGGTCGAGGCCGACGCGATGCATGAGCGCAAGAGCGCGGTCCTCGATGTCCCACCGATCGGCTACGACCTCGAAGTCCCGATCGTCGAACGATCCTGATTCGATGCGGCGCAGGGACTTTCGGATATCTCCGATGCCGAGGACGGAATCGACCGGCACCGTCGGATCGAGGGTCACGTCCTGAGGGAGGTAGGCGACCCGTCCCCGCACCGTCGACGAACCGGAGGTCGGGCGGAGTTCACCCGCGATCAACCGGAGCAGGGTGGTCTTCCCGCTTCCGTTGCGTCCCACCAGGCCGATCCGCCCCGCCGGGACGACGGCGTCGAGATCCTGCACGGCGACGGTGCCGTCCGGATGGGCGTAGGAGAGTGCGGACAGCGTGATACCGGATGAAGACATGATGGCTCCCGAAGGGTGAGGGTCGATTGCGCGAGTGCGCGGGGGACGGGACCTCTCACAGGAGCAACGGACTTCTCCGATCGACGGGTACGGGATGCGAACACCATGGTGAGCCCGCACCGTCCGGGATGCAACCGAATATTTCACCCCGACTCCTACCTGCGATAACAGGCACGGGCTCGAAAGTGCAGGCATGATCGGGACCGTGTGGATCCGACTGATCGGTATGGGAGTCGCGACAGTCACGGTGCTGTCGCTGTCGGCGTGTGCCCTCGGCCCCGATCAGCCCGAGACGATCGCGGAGGAGTTCGCTGCCGCTCTCGACGCCGGCGACGTCTCCGGAGCGGCAGCGCTGACCACCGATCCGGTAGCCGCGGAGTCCGCGATCGATGTCCTCTTCGCCGGCCTCGGCCACGACGACCCGACCGTGAGTGTCGCGGGGACGGGCGACGGCGACACCTTCGACCTCGACGTGACGTGGAACTTCGGGGAGGGCCGCGACTGGTCGTACCGCACCACCGGCAGCGCGACGGAGGACCCCGAGGCCGACGCGTGGCGGGTCCGCTGGGACCCCACGGTGCTGTCACCGGAACTGGCGGGCGGCGCGTCGCTGGAGTATCTGACCACCGTCGGCGCCCCGCCGACGATCTTCGACCGGGCCGGGCGGCCGCTCATGGGGGAGCAGGTCGTCACCGTCGTGAACCTGGATGCCACCGCCGATCCCGCCGCGGTCGCTCCCGTGCTGGCCACGGTCGTCCCGACGATCACGGCGGAGAGTCTCGCCGAGCAGGTCGCGGTGGCCGCCGGCGGCGCTGCGGGAGTGATCACACTGCGTGAGGAGGACCTCGCACCGATCGAGGATCGCCTCGCCGCGCTGCCCGGCGTGACGCTCGTGCCGCAGACCCGTCTGCTCACCACCGAGCGCGACCTCGCCTCGCCCGTGTGGTCCGGCCTCGCCGAACTGTGGCAGGAGGGGCAGGACGCCTCGGCCGGCTGGGTGATCCGGCGGGTCGCGGCGGACGGCACGACGAGCCAGGTCGCCGGCGAAGCCGGACCGGAGGCACCCGACCTGACCAGCACGATCGACCTCGACCTGCAGCGACGGGCCGAGGAGGTCCTCGCGGGTTTCGACACGCCCGCGGTGATCGTCGGGATCGAACCCTCGACGGGCGCGATCCGCACGATGGCCCAGAACGACGCGGCCGACGCCGAGGGGCCGATCGCCGCGACCGGCCTCTATCCGCCGGGGTCGACGTTCAAGGTGGTGACGACGGCGGCGGCGCTCGATGCCGGGCTCGCCGAACCCGACACCGTGCTGCCGTGCCCGGGCATCGCCTCGGTCGGCTCACGAACGATCCCGAACGACGAGAACTTCGATCTCGGCCCCGTGCCGCTGCACACCGCGTTCGCGTTCTCGTGCAATACGACCATGGGGCAGCTCGCTCTGGACCTGCCGCCCGACGCCCTGCGCGCCACCGCGGAACGCTTCGGTCTCGGCATCGATTACGTCACGCCCGGTCTCGTCACGGTCACGGGTAACGTGCCGGTCGCAGACACCGATGCTGCCCGCGTGGAGGCAGCGATCGGACAGGGTCGGGTGACGGCGTCGCCTTTCGGGATGGCGCTGGTCGCAGCCTCGGCGGCGAACGGCCGCACGCCGGTTCCGACGATCGTGGAGGGGCAGCCGGCGACCGCGGATCGGGAGGCCGAACCGATGCCCGAGAACGTGCTGACGGCACTGCGAGAGATGATGCGCGAGACTGTGATCGAGGGTACAGCCGGCACGTTGCGCGACATTCCCGATCTGACGGGGAAGACGGGGACGGCGGAGTACGGTGACAACGTCGGGGCGCACGGCTGGTTTATCGGATCACAGGATAATCTTGCCTTTGCGGTGTTCGTGTCGGGGGCGGACGGCTCCGCCCCTGCCGTCGAGGCGGCGGGTCGATGGCTGAGGGGGTAGGACGCGTGGCGCAATTGTGATGTGTTCGTGCACAACGCGTGCTGGTATCTCGTGTGACTGAAGTGAAGGTTGTTACATATGAGATTTCGTGATTGGCGGGGGAAGCGGGGGCGCATCGTCGCGCTGACCGTGTGCCTCGTCGTGGCTGTCGTCGCTCTGACGACGGTTGTGTTCTCGGATTCTCGAAGCGAGGCGCAACGCCTCGTCGACGACTTCGTTGCCGCCCTCGACGATCGTGATGCGGGCGCAGCGGCGGCCCTGACCTCCTACCCGAACGCGGCGGAGGAAACGATCTCGCAGATGTACGACGGTCTGTCCGACGGCACCGTCGACTACGACGTCACCCAGCTGGTCGAACTCAACGACGACTCGGGATACTTCACGCTCTCCGCCGGCTGGAATTTCGGTGAGGGCAAGGACTGGTCGTATCAGGTCACCGGTTCGGTGCGGAAGCTCGCCGTCGGCTGGCGTGTGTCCTGGGACCCGGAGGTCGTCGTCCCCGACCTGTCCGGCGGACGCACCGTCCACCACGTGCGCACCGACGCCGCGCCGCCGAAGATCTTCGACCGCACGGGCCGCCTCCTCATGGAGGAACAGACCATCAACGCCGTGGTGCTCGACCCGGCGGCGATGCCCGACCCCGTCGACACCACCACTCGTCTCGCGGCGGTTCTCGAGCCGGTCGCACCCGTCATCACCGCCCAGCTGATGCAGGAGCGGATGGCGGAGAACCCCGGAAACCGGATCACCGCGGTCAAGCTCCGCGACCAGGACTACCAGTTCCTCGAGGGCGGCATCGTGTCGATCCCCGGGGTCGAGGTGCTCACGACACCCACCCTGATCAGCGCCGATCGGCGGATCTCCACGCCGCTGCTCGACTCGCTGCGCTCGGCCTGGCAGCTCGAACGCGACCGGACGGCAGGCTGGGCGGTCACCCTCGAGGATCCCGAGGAGGGCCCGATCCAGGTGGCGGGCTTCCAGGGCCCGCCGCCTCCGGACCTGCAGGCGACCGTCGACTCCCAGGTGCAGCTCGCCGCGAAGGAAGCGGTCGTCACCGCAGGTACCCCGGCCGCGGTGGTCGCCATCCAGCCCTCGACCGGTGGCATCCTCGCCGCCGACGTCAACAACTGGGCCATGGAACTCGGTCCCGTCATCACCCACGGTCTCTACCCGGCCGGCGGCGTTCTCGATCCGGTCCGGCTCGCGGCCGGCCTCGAGCGCGGCGTCGATCCGAACGACGTGGGATCCGATGACGTCGCCTCGACCGCCCGTCGCCTCGGCCTCGGCGTCGACTACGACGTGCCGGGCTTCGAGTTCGAGACCTCGCAGATCGGGCACAACCGCTCCGGAGTTGTCCAGTTCGCCGGATCGGATTCCGACGAGAACCTGATCACGCCGCTCGGCGCCGCGGTGCTGGCCGCCTCGGTCGCACGGGGCAGCGTCGCTGCCCCGACGATCGTGCAGGGCCAGGAGACGGTCGTCCACGACGCCCCCGAGGCGCTGCCCGGTTCTGTGATCGACGCCCTGCGCGGCATGATGATCGACAACGTGCAGAACGGTCCGGCGTCCTTCCTCCGCGGACACGCCGGTCTCGCGGGTATCGCCGCGGCGAGCGGTGAGGACCGCTGGTTCTTCGGCTACACCGGCGGCGACCTGGCCTTCGCGGTCTTCGTCGCCGATGCCGACGGCGGCGACCGCGCGATCAAGATGGCCGACACCTTCCTGCGCAAGCTCGGAGAACCCCTGCTCGGGGAGTGATCGGCCGGAGGCCGGTCCATGGTGCGCTGATCGGCCGGAGGCCGGTCCATGGTGCGCTGATCGGCCGGAGGCCGGTCCATGGTGCGCTGATCCGCCGGAGGCCGGTCCGCGGCGTACAGGTACGTTGAGCGACCGTGACCGTCCTCGACCTGGCACTGCTCGTGGTTGCCGGATTCTTCGCGGGTGTCGTCGGGTTCGTCACCGGCCTGGCGTCGATCGTCTCGTATCCGGCGTTGCTCGCCGTCGGCCTCCCGCCGGTCGCGGCGAACGTCACCAACACCGTCGCGATGGTCGGTGTGGGTGTCGGGGCGCTGACCAATTCGGCGCGGGAGGTCGTCGACACCGGCCCCCGCGTGTGGTGGTGGACGCTCTACGCCGCGCTCGGCGGCGTGGTCGGTGCGGCTGTCCTGCTCGTCGCGCCGCCCGACTCGTTCGAGGCGATCGTTCCGGGTTTCGTCGCGCTCGCCGCTCTCGCGCTGCTGCTCCAACCACGCATCCGCACCCTGGCCGGCGGTCGCGACCTGCCGCGGGTGTTCTCCGTGGCGGTCTTCGTCGTCGCGGTCTACGGCGGATACTTCGGTGCCGGCGCCGGCGTCGTCTTCTACGCGCTGGTGCTTATCTGCACGTCCGAGCAGATTTGGCGCGCGAGCATCCTCAAGAGCTACCTGCTCGGCGTCGCCAACCTGGTCGCGGCGATCGGGTTCGCAGTCTTCGGACCCGTGCACTGGGGTGCGGCGGCCGCCATGGCCGTCGGCGCGTTCGCGGGTGGCTACTGCGGTCCGCCGCTCGTGCGGCGCATACCCCCGAACCTGCTGCGCGTGGGTGTCGCGCTCGCAGGGTTCGGGTTGGCGGTATGGCTCGCTCTCCGCTGAGCAGCGTCCTGTGCAGTGGTGCTACTGCACGCCGTGCATGAGCTTCTTGATGTGCGGCGCGAAGAGGGCCAGCACGATGCCCACTGCGATCGACGCTCCGCCGATCCACAGGTAGTACGGCACCTCGTTGTTCTCGTCGTAGAACCCCGCGAGGGTGCCGGCCATGGCCGTACCGCATGCGACGGACAGGTAGAACAACGCGACCATCTGCGTGTGGAAGTTCTTCGGCGCGAGCTTCGTCGACAGCGACAGTCCGACGGGGGACAGGAACAGCTCGGCGAAGGTGAACAGCAGCAGGATGAAGACCAGTCCGAGCAGCGGAGCGCTGTTGGGGCCGCCACCGGCCATGGGGATGAAGCACAGGAAGGCGATGCCCATGATGATCGTGCCTGCGGCGAACTTGATGGGCGACGAGGGCTGACGCGGTCCGAGTTTGGTCCACACGGCGGCGAAGACACCCGCGAACAGGATGATGAAGACCGGGTTGATCGACTGCACCCAGGACGGCGGGAACTCCCACCCGAACAGATTACGGTCCAGGCGTGTGTCGGCGTAGACGGCGACCATCGTGAACTGTTGCTGGAAGAGCGACCAGAACACCGCGCTCGCGATGAACATCGGGATGAACGACAGCACCCGGCTGCGCTCGACCGGCGTGATCTGCTTGCTCGACAGCATGAGGACGAAGTAGGTGATCGTCGCGATGATGGTCAGGGCGACGACGATGTCGGACATGTTGCTCGTCGTGACGAGGCCGGTCAGCGCGGCGACCGCGATGAGGACCACGGCGACCAGACCGATCCCGGCGGCTTTCGTGCGCGTCTCGGCGGGAAGCGGATGGGGTGGCACCTTGCCGATGTCGCCGAGATGCTTGCGATAGATCGTGTACTGCAGCAGGCCGAGGAACATGCCGACCGCGGCGAGACCGAAGCCCCAGTGGAAGCCGTAACGCGTCTGTAGGAAGCCGGTGAGCAGCGGGCCGACGAGCGCGCCGATGTTCACGCCCATGTAGAAGATGGAGAAACCGGCGTCGCGTCGCGGGTCCTGCTCGTCGTAGAGATCGCCGACGATCGACGTCGCCGTGGCCTTCAGACCACCGCTACCGAACGCGACCAGCACCAGGCCGATACCCACCCCGACGAAACCGGGCAGCACCGCGAGCGCGATGTGGCCGAACATGATGAGCACGGCGCTGTAGAACAGGGTCCGTTCGGAACCCAGCAGCCGGTCGGCGATCCACGCCCCGAGAATCGTCGACAGGTAGACCGTGCCGCCGTAGGCGCCGACGATGGAGGTCGCAGCCCCCTGGCTGATCCCCAGCCCGCCCTCGGATGCCGAGTAGTACAGGTAGTAGATCAGGATGCCCTGCATGCCGTAGAAGGAGAATCGCTCCCACATCTCGACACCGAACAGGTTGGCCAGGGGTAGTGGCTGACCGAAGAACCGATGGTCGGATCGCGACCCGGTCAGAGTAGGTGGTTCCAGCGTGGACATGATCTCCACTGTTCCACCGCACGGGGCGCGAGCGCGAAAAATTCGCGTATCCCGCGGTCGCAGATCACACTTCGCGTGCGAGTGCGAGAGCTGCGACCGGAGGGTCGGTACTGGTCGACCTCGGCGAGGTCAGTGAGCGTCGACCTTGCGGTGCTGGAGCAGTCCGACGACCACGCGCCAGCCCACCAGGAACAGGCCCAAGAAGATCGTCGCGACGATGATGAAGGCGGTTGCGGTGCCCTGACCGGTGACGGCCCGCAGCAGCATCCCCACGACGAGGGTGCTCACCCACACGAGCAGTCCGGTGGGAACGGCCGCGAAGGCGTCGAACTTGTCGCGGTAGAGCCACGCGGTGAAGAACCATCCGACGGTGAGGCCGCCGAGGAACGGCCACGCCGTTCCTGCGAGCCCCACGAGATCGAGCACTTCGTCGTGACTGGAACGACCGAGCACGGCGAATACGACGACGAGAACGACGTCGATCGCCAACGCCGGGATGTACTTCTTCACGGGTCCAGAGTAGCGGCGGCGCGGGGCGCGTCGGAATCTCCGGCGCGTGCTCTCGAGCACGATCCGGACCGGTAGAGCGGGTGGAACGCGGCAGCGCCCCTGCCGGAGCAGGGGCGCTGTCTGTGCGAGAGGGGTCAGGCCTGCAGGCCGGCCTCGATCTCGAGGGTGATGGTGATCTTGTCGCCGACGACGGCTCCGCCGCCTTCGAGCGGCATTTCGATGCTGATGCCGAAATCCTTGCGGTTGATGACGGTGGTGGCCTCGAAGCCGGCGACCGGGCCCTGGCCCATGCCGGGGTTGACGCCGTTGAACTCGAGCTTCAGGTCGACCGGGCGGGTGACGCCGTGGAGCGTGAAGTCGCCCGTGACGATGTAGTTATCACCGTCGGCACGCACGTCGGTCGAGGTGAAGGTGGCGACGGGGAACTGCTCGGCGTCGAAGAAGTCGGCGGAGCGGACGTGCGCGTCGCGGTCGGCGTTCTTGGTGTTGATCGACTTGACGTCGATCTCGGCGTTCACCGATGCGGTGCCGTCCTCGGCGACGGTGATGGCGCCGGAGAAGTTCTCGAAGGTGCCGCGAACCTTGCTGACGACGAGGTGCCGGACGGTGAAGCCCACGTTCGAGTGGACGGGATCGATGGCCCAGGTGCCGGTGGTCAGGCCGGGGAAGGTGGTGGTGGCGGTCGTCATGGTGGTCCTCCTCGATGGTCAAACTTTCAACTGCTTGTCGACAAGCATGCCACCAAATAGTTGCATGCGCAACTACATCGTGAGGTGGATCACGCCGGCTCGGGATTCTCGACCGGACGACGCCGCCGCTCCAGGGCGCTGCGCTCGTGTTCTGCGCGCTCGGCGATCGGATCGATCTCGTCGGGTCCGTTGCCCCGGTACATCGCGGCGACGGTGGCCCAGCCCGCCAGGGCCACGAACGCGAAGCTCACCATCCGATACACGAAGACCGCTGCCAGCGACTGCGACGCGCTCAGCCCGGCAGCGGTGAGCGTCGCGATGAGGGTGCCGTCCACGAATCCGAGGCCGCCCGGTGCGAGCGGCACGCTGCCCACGGCCTTCGCCGCCGCGAACGCGATGAACAACCCCGCCACCGACGGGGAGCCGCCGACAGCCCAACACGCCAGTCCGAGGCACGCGACATCGGCTGCACGGTGCACGGCCGACCACGCCACCGCGGCCACACCGTCGCGACGCGCGAGTTCGACGGACTCGAGCTGCGCGAGGGTGCGTTCGAAGACGTCGAAGCCGGTGTCCCTCGGCTTGCTCGTGATGCGGTTGACCCGACGGAGCACCCACGTGCCCGCCGCCTCGATCGACGTGGGGTTCTTCGCGACGTACCGCAGGCCGAAGATCAACGCGATCGCGCCCGCGAGCGACAACACGAGAGTGACGGGGCTGATCCGGCTGCCGACCGCGAACGCACCGATCATGCCCACCGACGCCAGGGTCACGGCCGCGATGACGCCGGAAACCGCGAGTTGCCACGAGGCGACCACGGGGGTCGCACCCCACTTGCGGGTCTGCTTGTAGGTGAAGGCCGTGGAGAAGACCGGACCTGCGGGTAGGGTCACCGCCATCGCCGTGCTGCCGTAGATCACCGACGCCGAACGCCAGTGCCCGACGCGCACCCCGCCGGCGCGGAGCAGTCGCTGCTGCACTCCCGCGAAGCCGCTGAGGGAGATCATCTGCGCCAGCACGGCCGCCGCGAACCAGCCCCAGTGCATCTCCGTGACCGCGCGCCACGAGTCGCTCATCGTCGGCCACAGGTAGATCGCCTCGACCGTCAGCAGAGCCACGAGGGCGATCGCCGACACCCACTTGATCCACCGGAACGAGCCCCGACGCGGCGTGGCGTCGGGGCATGGAGGATCGTCGTGCGGCTGCGCCACGCTGTTCACCGTAACCGACCGTCGGGTCACGAAGAGGGCGCTGTGGCCGTTCCGCGTCGTTCGCGGGTGTCGCGGGACGGACCGTCACTCGTCCGTCGAAGTGTCCGTCCCGTTCGCTTCTCCGGGGGCTCCGGGATAGCGAACCGGCCATGCGAGATGGGTCATCCGCCGCCGGCCGCGAAGCTGCACCTCGTCGCCGAGTTCCCAGTGGCTGCGCTCCTCGTCGTCCGCGAAGTACAACGCGCTCGACGACGCGAGAACCCTACTCGGACGCAGTTTCGCCAGCTCGGTCAGGCGCGAGGCCTCGTTGACCGGGTCGCCGATCACCGTGTACTCGAAGCGCTCCGCCGCGCCGATGTTGCCGGCCACCGCGAGTCCCGCCGACACGCCGATCCCGACATCGAGTCCGGTGATCTCGTCCAGAGCGAAACGCAGTTCGCGGGCCGCCGCGAGCGCCGCCGTGGGGGCGTCCGGCCGGTCGAGGGGAGCGCCGAAGATCACCAATGCCGCGTCGCCCATGAACTTGTTGACGAAGCCGTGATGATGGTCGACCACCTCGACGACGACACGGAAGAACTCGTTGAGCAGTTCGACGACCTCGCTCGGTGGGCGCTCGGCGGCCGTCGCCGTCGAACCCACCATGTCGACGAACAGCACCGCGACGTAGCGCGTCTCACCACCGAGCTCGGTGCCGTACTGCAGGGCCCGGCGCGCGACGTCCTCACCGACGTGCTGACCGAACAACTCCCGCAGACGCCGGCGTTCGTCGGACTCGGCCATCATGCGGTTGAAGCCGACCTGTAGGCGTCCGATCTCACTGCCGTCGAACACCTCGACCTGCACTCCCGAGGCGCCGCGTTGCACGCGTTCGATCGCCCAGCGCAACTGCTTGATCGGGTCGGAGATCTGCGCCGACGTCAGCAGCGACAACACGAGCGCGAGACCGATCGACGTCACCGCGAGAGCGAGCACGGACAGGGCGAGCGCGTCGGCGTCGAAGTCGGTGTTGGCGCTCAACTGCGTCACGCACAGCAGCACGATCCCGGCGACCGGCATGAGCGTGCCCAGGCCCCAGGTCATGGCCAGGCGCGTGCCGACGCCGGGAGCCATCGTCCGGTCGAAGTTTCCCTCGCTCAGCGCCCGCGCGGCGACCGGCCGCAGGATGCGTTCACCGAGCATGTAGGTGAAACCGAAGGTGCTGGTCGCGGCCATTGCGACGGTGACCGAGACCGCCACCGCGAGCGACGGCATCTCCTCGGCGGTGAGGAAGACGAAGAGCACGCCGCCGAGCAGCCACAGACCGAGGTGCACGATCGCCTGTCGCAGCGGGGCGTGCAGGGCCGCCATCTGTTCGGCCCGGGTGGGCGGGCCGCCGCGGAGCTGCCACCGGACGACAGAGCGCAGCGTGATCGCTGCGGCGCCGAGGCTCACGATGCCGGCGAAGACCAGGTACACCGCGAAGACCGCGAAGTTGCGGACCCGATCCGCGATGATGGCGTCGGTCTCGGCGATGGGGATGCCGTACCGGACGAAGGCGAACACGAGCATCGCACCGAACAGGTTCGACGCGCCCATGGAGACCATGTAGAGCGGCCAACGACTCCGCAAGGTGGCGGCGACAGCTCGGTACGACCTCAGCACGACTTCAAATCAAACCACTGTGCGGACGGTCACAGGATGGGGCGGTCACTGTTGGAGGCGCGGAGTGGTTGGATTCACTCGCCCCACCTACTGTGACGAAAGGTGCGAAACGTACACATGAGGCCGCCTCCGACCGGTCCCGACGCGGATGCACCCCTGTGGCGGGCCGCCCAGGTCTTCCGGCTCGTGACCGTCGCATATGCGGTGGGATCGCAGTTCTCGACCGTCGTGAACTACACCCGTCCGGGCTTGTCGTGGTTCTTCACCGGGGTGCTCGTGACGTGGTCGCTCGTCTCGGCGGTGTTGCTCTCCCGCGAGGCACGACTGCGCCGCACGGTCACCGTGGTGGACCAGATCCTCGCCGTCGCGTTGATGGCGGCGACCCGGCTGGTCGCCGACCACGACTGGTACAGCAACCACCAGACCATGCCCACCACGCTGTGGGTCGCCAACGCCGTGCTGTCGGCCGCGATCCTCGGCGGTCCGCTCACGGGCATCGGCTCGGCGCTGCTGATGTCCGTCGTCAGCGCGGTGGTGCGCGACCAGATCAACCTCGACCTGTGGCGCGACGCGACGGCGCCGGTGCTCGTCGCGTGCGGTGTGGCAATGGGTTTCGCCACCACCACCGCGCGTAGTGCGCACCGGCAACTCGAGCAGGCCGTGCGCGTGGCAGCGGCCACCGAGGAACGGGACCGGCTCGCCCGGCAGGTGCACGACGGCGTGCTGCAGGTGCTCGCGCTCGTGCAGCGGCGCGGACTCGAGCTGGGCGGTGATGCGACGGAACTCGCCGAGTTGGCCCGCGAACAGGAGACCGCGCTGCGCCAGCTGATCTCCGAACAGGACACCGACGTCGACCGCGGCGGTGAGCATGCCGACCTCACCGCCCTCGTCCGGGCCAGGGCCGGGACCGGTGCGACGGTGTCCGCGCCCGCCGGCCCGATCATGATCCCGCGGGATCGAGCGGAGGAACTCGCGGCGCTCACGACAGCGGCGCTGTCGAACACGCAACTGCACGCCGGCGCCGGTGCCGCCGCCTACATCCTCCTCGAGGATCTCGGCGACGAGATCGTACTCAGCATCCGGGACGACGGCGTCGGGATCGAACCGGGCAGACTCGACGAAGCTCGCGAACAGGGACGCATGGGGGTGTCCAAGTCGATCGTCGGGCGAGCGGAATGGCTCGGCGGCGTCGCACTGCTCGACAGCGATGTAGGCGAAGGAACCGAATGGGAGATCCGGGTACCGAAGGGGAATGAGTGGCCGAGCTCAGCGCGGAAACACACGAGAACAGCACAGAGGAACGCAGCACCGTCAGCGTGATGGTGGTCGACGACCACCCGATCTGGCGCAACGCCGTCGGACGTGACCTCGAGGAGGCCGGGTTCACCGTCGTCGCCGAGGCCGACGGTGTCGCGAGCGCCGCGCGCCGTGCCGCCGTCGTCCGCCCCGACGTCGTGCTCATGGACATGGCGATGCCCGACGGCACCGGCACCGAGGCGACCCGCGCGGTCCTCGAGGTCTCCCCGGACAGCCGGGTGCTGGTCCTGTCGGCGTCCTCCGAACGCGACGACGTCCTCGGCGCGGTCAAGGCGGGCGCGTCCGGCTATCTCGTGAAGAGCGCCTCGGTGCACGAACTCGTCGACGCCGTCCTCGCGACCGCGCGGGGACAGGCCGTCTTCACCCCCGGACTGGCCGGGCTCGTGCTCGGCGAGTACCGCCGGATGTCGAACGACGTCGCCGACCGGAGACCCCCACCGACCCTGACCGGCCGGGAGACCGAAGTGTTGCGTCTCGTCGCGAAAGGGTTGTCGGCGAAACAGATCGCAGCGCGACTGACGCTCAGCCACCGCACGGTGGAGAACCACGTCCAAGCGGCGCTACGCAAACTGCAGCTCGCCAACCGCGTCGAACTCACCCGCTACGTCATCGAACAGGGCCTCGAATAGCGCCCCGCACAGTGGCTCCGACGACTTCGGAGGCATACCGTTCGTCCCGTTAAGCTCAGGGCATGGAACCGAAGGATCTGCGGGTGTCGGACGCCGAGCGCGAGCACGTCGGCGAACTTCTGCAGCGGGCGGTCGGGCAGGGAATGCTCTCGCTCGGGGAGTTCACCGAACGGATGGACACCGTCCTCGCGGCCAAGACCCGAGGCGACCTGAACCAGGTGCTCGTCGACCTGCCCGGTATCCAGATCCGGCCCGAGTTCCAGGAGCAGAATCTGCCGGGCATGTCGCAGGCGCACTATCCGGCGCCGAGTGCGGCCGGCTACCCCGCGCCGAGTGCAGCTGCTTTCCCCGCGACCGGCCAGGGCGCTCCTCTCGTGATCAAGGGCCGCGTCTCCGGCATCGAACGCAAGGGTCGCTGGCACGTGCCGCCCGCCGTCGTTCTCGACACCGTCGCGTCCTCCGTGACCCTCGATTTCACCGAAGCGGTGATGCAGACGCAGGTCGTGCGGATCGACGTGAGCGACTACCTCAGCTCGATCAACATCGTGCTCCCCGCCGAGGCCACGGCCGACGTCAACGGCGTCGAGAACGTCGCGTCGAGCGTGTCGTCGAAGGTGCGCGGCGGAGCGCCGTACGGACCGCTGCACGTCGTGGTGACAGGCAAGGTCCGCGGCGGGAGCTTCAACGTCACCCATCCGCTGTCCACGCGGCTGCGGAAGTTCTTCAACGGCAGCTGACCCCGGAAACACCCGAGGCGACCCGCTCTGCGGGTCGCCTCGAGTTCGTTCGTCAGATCAGTCGCGACGCTGCCGGGCGATCAGCTCACTGACGCTGATCGAACGGCCGCTGTCGGGACCGTGGCGTCCACGCCTCCGCGACTCCGCGTCGTTCTGCTCCGGCTGCGATTCGTCCGCTCGCGCTTCCGGCCGCTCGCCGGCCGGGCGGGGCGGCTGCTCCGGACCACGGGACCGGGAGGGCAGAGGCGGACGGGGACCGTTCTGTGTCGGCGGCTGCATGCCCTGCGTCGGCGGCTGCTGAGTGCCCGGCACGGGCGGTCGGGCAGGTCCCTGCGCCGGAGGTCGCTGGGCCTCCGATGTCGGGGGACGTTGCGAGTCCGGCGCCGAGGGGCGCGGTGCGTCGGAAGTGGGCCTCGGTCGCTGGGCCGAAGACTCCCCGCCGGGCGACGTACGGCGCAACTGCGACAGCCAGTTCTCGATCGCCTGCGGATCCCGTCCACGACCGGTGCCGGGTTCGCTCGGACGCGGAGCCGGGGCACCGGGCAGAGCTTCCGCATCGCCCGGGACAGCGGGCGGTCGGATGAAGGACTGCGGCAGCGGCGGCGGAACCTCCCCGCGCTGACGGCGGGGGAGCGGAGGCACCGACGACGGCGACGACGGGTCGGACGCACCGCGCTGTGTGGCATCGAGCGCACCGCGCTGTGTCTGATCGAGCGCACCGCGCTGTGTCTGATCGAGCGCACCGCGCTGCGTGACATCGCGCTGCGGCATCTCGGGGGCACGACGTTCGGGCTTCTCCGGGACACCCTTCTCCGGGCCTCCGAGCCCCGGAAGAGCCGAGCCGTTGCGCTCGTCCACCGGCGGCCGACCCTCCGGGCGACGACGCGGCTCCGGGATCGGACGCGACGGACGCCCCGGACCCGTACCGGGCTGCACCGGACGGCTCGCCGGCATCGGACGCCCGGCTGCGGGCGGCACCCGTTCGCCGTTCCGCGGAGCAGCAGGGGGACGACCGGACGCGGGCGCGGCCGGACGGACCGGGGGGCGGCCCGGGGCCTGCCGTCGCACCGGCGGCGGCGTGAGATCGCGGAGCTTGCGCTGTTCGGCGGCCGGCCTCGGCGGAGCGATCTTGGGCAGCGGCTGCGTGAGGTCGGAGCCGCCCTCGAAGGCACCTGCCGGGAAGCGGTGCGCGCCCGTGGCCGCGACCGTCGCCGGCCCGAACATGCCGACGGTGATGAGCTCGGGAACGTCCTCGGGCATCAGTTCGTCGGCGAGGATCGGCTCGCCCAAGCCGATCTTCTCCTGGATCCGCTTCATCCACGCCGGAGCCCACCAGCAGTCGTCGCCGAGCAGCTTCATCACGGCGGGCACGAGGAACATGCGGATGACGGTCGCGTCGATGATCAGCGCGGCGATCATGCCGAACGCGATGTACTTCATCATCACCAGCTCCGAGAACCCGAAGGCACCGGTGACGACGATAAGGATCAGGGCGGCCGCGGTGATGATGCGACCGGTGTGGGCGGTACCGATACGGATCGACTCGGTGGTGCTCGCCCCCATCGATCTCGCCTCGACCATTCTGGAGAGCAGGAACACCTCGTAGTCGGTCGACAGGCCGTACACGATCGCGATGATCAGCACGAGCACCGGCGACATGATCGGCCCCGGGGTGAAGTTGAGCAGGTCGGCGCCGTTGCCGTCGATGAAGATCCAGGTGAGGATGCCCAGCGTCGAGCCGAGACCCAGGGCGCTCATCAACACGGCCTTGACCGGCAGCACGAGCGAGCCGAACGCCAGGAACATCAGCAATGTCGTCAACAGCACGACGACCACGACCATCAGCGGCAGGGTCTCGAGCAGGGCCCCGATGGAGTCCTGCTCGATCGCCGGGGTGCCGCCGACGAGCACTTCGACACCCTCGGGCCATTCGGCTGCGTGCAGGTACTCGACGGTGTCGGCGGACTCGTTGCGGTCGGTCAGACCGGCCTTGAGCACACGGACGCCGTCCTTCGCGGGGCCGGTGATCTGGAACTTCTCGACGAGGCCGGGAGCTTCGCTCGCCGTCGTGATGATCTTGTTGAGGTCGCCGCCCTCGGCGCCGCGGACCACGAGCTTGACCGGCTCGGCGCGCTGGCCGGGGAACAGTTCGTCGAAGGTCTCCTGCGCGACGCGCGTGGGGTGCTCGGGCGGCAGGTAGGTCTCGTTGATGCCGCCGAACTTGATGCCGGTCAGCGGCATGATGAGCAGCAGCAGGCCGATGACCGTCGGGATGGTCACCTTCATCGGGTTGACCATCACCCAGCGGCACAGGCGGCCGAGGAAACTGTTCTCGACCTGCTCGTTCGACTGGATCTGCCCGAAGCGTTTCATGCCGAACTTGTCGATGCGCCTGCCGAGGATGCTCAGGATGGCGGGCAGGATCGTGATCGACAGCAGGGCAGCCAGTGAGACCGCCGAGATCGCGCCGTAGGCGACCGACTTGAGGAAGCCCTGCGGGAACAGCACGAGACCACCGAGGCTGGTGACGACCATCGTCGCCGAGAACACCACCGTGCGACCTGCGGTGACGAC
The DNA here is from genome assembly GCF_059759155.1 of Rhodococcus sp. GQ147. Classification (NCBI taxonomy): domain Bacteria; kingdom Bacillati; phylum Actinomycetota; class Actinomycetes; order Mycobacteriales; family Nocardiaceae; genus Rhodococcus; species Rhodococcus sp. GQ147. Next base: position 147,156 of record NZ_JCAXDU010000008.1, on the reverse strand, counting down.
GGTGCGTCGCACCGCCGCCGGGGTGTCGTAACCCTCGGCGAGTTCCTCACGGAACCGCGACACCATGAACAGGCCGTAGTCGATCGCCAGGCCCAGGCCGATCAGTGAGACGACCGGTGCGACGAACGAGTTGACCTCGGTGAAGTTGGTGATCAACCGGACGATGCCGTTCGCCGCGACGATCGTGAGACCACCGGTGATCAGCGGGAGAGCGGCCGCGACGACGCCACCGAAGACGAAGAACAACAGGATGCCGACGGCCGGGATCGCGAGGATCTCCATGCGCTTGATGTCGTTGGCCATCGTGTCGTTCAGTGCGCCGGAGATCGGCTGCAGACCGGCGAGCTGCACGTCGACGCCGTCGATGTAGAAGGCGTCCTTGATCTCGCGGAAGTTGCCGGTCAGCTCCGTGTCGTCCTCGCCGGCGATCGCGACCGACGCGATCGCGTGCTGACGCGACGGATCGGCCAGCGACGGCAGCGACGGCGCGTCGTCGGTGGGCCAGTACGCACCGTTGATCTTGAGGATTTCGTCGGGATGCTCGGCGACCAGCGAGTTCAGGCTGTCGGTGACCTTCGCCGCGAACTCGGGATCGTCGACCGTGCTGCCCTCGGGTGCCGTGTACAGCACCAGCACGTCGCCCGCGGTGTCGCGGCCGAAGGTGCCGTCGGCGAGCTTGGCAGCGGCGACGGACTCCGAACCGGGATCGTCCCAGCCGCTCTGGCTGAGGTGATCGTTCAGGCTCAGCCCGTACCCTGCGAGCGCGAGCAACCCCGCGACCATCACCGCAATGACGGTGAAGCGCGCGCGGTAGACGAGCTCTCCCCAACGGTCGAACACGTAAGTCTCCTATTCGGCGACGCTCTTGCGCCCCACCAGGAGAGCAGAAAGCGGTCGGAACGGCTGCAGCCAGGCACCCTCGTCGGGCAGCGATTCCAGGCTGACGCGGGGCAGCGGTTCGCGGAACACACCGGGAATGTCCTCGAGATCGAGGAACTGGATGATCTCGGAGGTCACCGCCCAGCTGGCGTGCTCGCGGAAACCGAGCACCTGGGTCGCGATGCCCTCCTGTGCGAGCCGCTCGAGGGGTTCACGGAACGCCTGCCCGTCGGCGGAGGCCACCATGACACCCGCGAGACCTTCCCGGTGCCTCAGCTCGATGTGGTCCAGCATGTCGGAGTCGACATCGCTGTCCTCGTCGATCTTCGGCTTGGCGAACACCGCGAAGCCCACATTACGCAAGGCCTCGACCCAGGGGCGGACGACGTCCGCGCTGCCGGGGGCGATATTGGTGAACACCGTGGCTTCGGGTTCGAGGGTCGCGGAGTGCAGACGCGACAGTTCGGCGGTGCGTCCGAGCAGCCACCGGCCGAGAGCGTCGAAGCGCGGGCGGTAGGCCGCGGTGGGCCGGCCGCCGAGGATCGCGCCGAGGCCCATGTCGAGGTTGGGTGCGTCCCAGACGAGCAGGACCTTTCGGACCGGCTCGACACCGTCGATCGCGGAGGGGTCGGTCACGCCGGGAAGCTCTTCATGGACACTCATGCTCCGATCTTCCCCCAGACGAACTCGTTGATAGCGCTACCCACCTGGTGTGCCTTGTCCTCGAACTTGGTGACGGGGCGTTCGAGGCTGATCGGGGAGGTGCCGGTGAAGCGGGCGAGGCGCGGTTCGGCATCGCCCACCTCGGCGATGGCCTCGGCGTAATCGGCGTGGTCGGTGGCCACGTGCAGCACTCCACCGGGCTTCAATCGGTCGGCGATCAGGGCGAACGTCGGGGCCTGCAGGAGTCGGCGCTTGTGGTGGCGGGCCTTGGGCCACGGATCCGGGAAGAACACCCGCACGCCGGTGAGTGACGCGGTGGTCAGCATCTTCTCGAGCACCTCGACGGCGTCGCCGCGCAGGATCCGCAGGTTCCGGATCGGCGCGTCGGTGTTGCAGCTGCGTTCGATGTTCTGCAGTGTCTGGGCGATGCCGGGCTTGTAGACCTCCACGGCGATGAGGTTCACCTCGGGCTCGGCTTGGGCCATAGCGACCGCGGCGGTTCCTGTTCCGGATCCGATCTCGAGGACGAGGGGCGCGGAGCGACCGAACCAGGCGTCGACGTCGAGCGGTTCGTCGCCGACTTCCTTGCCGAGTTCGGGCCAACGACGGTCCCAGCACTGCTGCTGGGGGTCGGTCAGCGATCCACGGCGGGACCGGAAACTCGTCACCCTGGGGTATAGGCGGTTCCCGCGGGTCGGGCGCTCCTCGAGCGTCTCGGTGGTGTGCTGATCGGCTTCGTTCACCGGTCCATTGTCGCGTATTCCGAGAGTGTGTGGCGGGAGTGACCTGAGTGGCCACAGTGTTTTCTCAGGGAAGCATTCGTTCGGCTGCCTGTCAGCGATCTCTCTGCGACAATTTCCGCCGACGATCGGGGGATCATGACGGGGGAGTTGTGGCACCACCTCGCCGCGCAGGTCGAACAACTGGATGCGCAGGCAGGGCGGTTGATTCGCAGGGCGCTGACCGAGCATACGGCCGCGCTGCGGGTGCAGGTCGCGGGGCGGGCCGGGACCGGCCGGGAGAGCGTCGAGACGCAGGTACGCGAACTGCTGCTCCGCAGGGTCGATATCGAGGGTGGGCAAGTAGACGCGGCCGTGGGCGGAGTGGCAGTGGACACGCCGGACGGTCCCGACCCGGTCCTCGACGGTGACGTCGTCGTCTACGTCGTGCCGCGTCGTCTCGACCCGGCCGTCGCCCATCCGGCCGACCGCGCCGCGCTGACGGCCGTGGATCCTTGTCGCCTCGTCCTCGTGGTGACGGGTGGGACGGATGACAGCGAGTGCGCTCTCGTCGCGCGTGCGACGGGGGTGCCGCCGGATCAGGTGGTCGCGGTCCGCGATGAGGAACTGCTCGGGGAACGGCTCGCCGCGCGTGCGGTCGTGGCGCGCCGCCTACGTGACGAGGAGCTCGCCCGGGTCGTGGCGGGTGTCCCGGCGGCACCGCAGGTGCGCGAACTCGTCGAACAGACACTCGACCTGGTCGGGCTGGACCCGATGGAGTCCGTCGCCGCGGGACTACGGTGACACCGCCGAGCGGACTCGTGGATCCGGCCGACGACGTCCTGCGCCGATGGAACCCGCGCGGATGGATGGGACTGCACCGGCCGGCCGCGACCGGCGTGCGGGTCGTCGGAGTGCCCGGTTCCGGCGCCGGCACGCTGGCAGCGGAGCTACGACCTCTGGGCGGGCTGGACATCACGGACGACGGCCGCGCCGTCACCCTCGTGGTGTTCGACCCGTCGGCGACGATCGGCCGCACCGAACTCGACCTCGTCCGCTCGGCGGCAGCCGAGTCGATCGAGGTCGTCTGCGCACTGACGGGCATCGACCGCTTTCCCGACTGGCGTGCGGTCCGCGACGCCGACGTCGAGATCCTGCAGCGGCACGCATCCTGGCTGCCGAGGGTCGTGGTCCTGCCCGTGAGCGCCGCGGCCGCTCGGCGGGCACGCGAACTCGAGGACGACGCGAGCGAGGCGGTCCGGCAGACCCTGCTCACCGCGTCCGGACTCGTCGAACTGCGGGACGTCCTGGCCGCCACGGTCCGGTCGTCACACGACCCGCGACGAGCACGCGCCGCGGTCGTCGCCGCCACCCGGCCGATGATCGAGGAGGAGATCGGACGACTGAGCGCGGAGGACGAGGAAGGGGGCCTGCGTGCGGAGCGCTCCCGCCTCACAGCCGCAGCACCACCCGCGACCTCCGGCCCCGACCTGCGCCGGCTGCAGGTGACGCTGTTGCAGGAGGTCGCGATGCGCGTGCGGGCGGCGTCCACCGCCGCGGGCGAGGTGCTCGAGACCGCGGACGCGGATGCGGTGGTCACGACGATCGACACCCACGTCGACGACCTGTGTGCGCGGCTCACCGACGAAACGGCCCGGATCGCGCCGGGCACTCCGGCGCCGGAACCCACGCGCACCGCCCGCCCACCGCAGACCGCGCGGTCGATGGAGGACACGCTGACGGTGGTCTTCGGTGCGTCGGCAGGCGCGGGTCTCGGCAGACTGCTCCTCACCCCGTTCGGGGACCTGCCGGGCTGGATGTCGCTGGTGGTCGCGATCGCGTGCGCGGTTCCGGCCGCCGGATGGCTGATGCGGATCCGTAGGCGAATCGCCTACCGCGACCGGATGCGGCGGTGGATCGCCGACGAGCTCGCGACCGTACGGGCGGAACTCGACACCTGGATCCGCACCCGCATCCACGAGACGGAACTGCAGTCCACCGCGCTCGCGGTCGCTGCGCGCGACCGGCACGCGACCCGCGTGCGGGAACGCGTCGCCGCGATCGACGCGGAGATCACCCGTCGCCGGGGCGAGCGGCGTGCCCGCACCGCCGCGTGCGAACGCGACCTGGCGGCACTCGGACACATCCCGGAACCGCAAGGTGCCGGGGTGCGTCCAACCGGATAGGAGCGATCCGGCGCGTGCCGGGTCGGAAAGGGGAGACGATGGCCGAATTCGCCGGCTCGGGTGGCACACCCCAGCCGTTCACCGATCCCTTCGATCCGTCCGGGTTCGATCCGTCCGAGTTGGCCGCCTGGGCCGACGAGCTCGCCCCGACGACCGACCTCGACGGAGACGGCGCCGCCGAGACGGTCGTCGCCGATACCGAGCACTGGGGAGTCGGTGGCGACTGGGGCGACGGTCTGGTGGTGGCCACCGACACCGATCTCGACGGCAGCAGCGATCGCCTCTCGGTGATCGCGGACGACGGCCGTTACGGCGTGTGGGAATACTGTCGCGAGCTCGACGGATCGGGTCGGTGGAGTCGACTGGACACAGGTAGCCTTGAATACGACGTACACCACGGAGAAGAGTCGAAGTGATTCATATCCGGCTGCGCAGCAGGGGGAGGGGACGGTATTGTGCGCAAGTTCTGAATCGTTTCTGTGAGATTTCCGACCGGCCCCGAGTGCCGCCGGTCGGCATTCCGACGTTAACCTCTATGAAAAGGACATCCGGCGCCTACTTCGCCTGTTCGGCCACGGACGAAGTAGGTGGTACCCCTGCCGAGAGGGGCAAGCCCGGGTCTGCCCTCGTCCGCACAGAAGAACGTGCAGGTCGGAGGTGGGATCCCGGTTCCGGGCACACCCCAGGAGAGTTTTGATGACCTCAGCGACCATTCCCGGTTTGAACGGTACCGACGACAAGCTCCCGACCCAGCATGCCGAGTTGCTTGCCTGGGTCCAGGAGATTGCCGAGCTCACCCAGCCCGATCGTGTCGTATGGGCCGACGGATCCGATGAGGAATGGGACCGTCTGACCTCTCAGCTGGTCGAGGCAGGCACCTTCACGCGTCTGAACGACGAGAAGAAGCCGAACTCGTTCCTGGCCAATTCCGATCCGTCGGACGTCGCACGCGTCGAGTCGCGCACCTTCATCTGCTCGAAGAACGAGATCGACGCGGGCCCGACCAACAACTGGGTCGACCCCGACGAGATGCGTGCCACGATGACCGAGCTGTACCGCGGCAGCATGCGCGGACGCACCCTCTTCGTCGTGCCCTTCTGCATGGGCCCGCTCGGAGCCGAGGACCCGAAGCTCGGCGTCGAGCTGACCGACTCGGAGTACGTCGTCGTCTCGATGCGCATCATGACCCGCATGGGCAGCGCGGCTCTCGAGAAGCTCGGCACCGACCGTCCGTTCGTCAAGGCGCTGCACTCCGTGGGTGCGCCGCTCGAGGCCGGTCAGCAGGATGTCCCGTGGCCGTGCAACGACACGAAGTACATCACCCACTTCCCCGAGACCCGTGAGATCTGGAGCTTCGGCTCCGGCTACGGCGGCAACGCCCTGCTCGGCAAGAAGTGCTACTCGCTGCGCATCGCGTCGGCCATGGCGCACGACGAGGGCTGGCTGGCCGAGCACATGCTGATCCTCAAGCTGATCTCGCCCGAGGAGAAGGCCTACTACATCGCCGCGGCGTTCCCGTCGGCCTGTGGCAAGACCAACCTCGCGATGATCCAGCCGACCATTCCGGGCTGGCGTGCCGAGACCCTCGGCGACGACATCGCGTGGATGCGTTTCGGCAAGGACGGCCGCCTCTACGCCGTGAACCCCGAGTTCGGCTTCTTCGGCGTCGCGCCGGGCACCAGCGCCGACTCGAACCCGAACGCGATGGCGACCATCGAGGCCGGCAACACCATCTACACCAACGTCGCGAAGACCGACGACGGCGACATCTGGTGGGAGGGCATCGGCGGCGAGACCCCGGCGCACCTCACCGACTGGCTGGGCAACGACTGGACCCCCGAGTCCGGCACCAACGCCGCGCACCCGAACTCGCGTTACTGCACCCCGATGTCGCAGTGCCCGATCCTCGCCCCCGAGTGGGACGACCCGCAGGGTGTGCCGATCTCCGCGATCCTGTTCGGTGGCCGCCGCAAGACGACGGTGCCCCTCGTCAGCGAGTCCTTCGACTGGCAGCACGGCACCTTCCTCGGCGCGACCCTGTCGTCCGAACAGACCGCCGCGGCAGAGGGCAAGGTCGGTAGCGTCCGTCGCGACCCGATGGCGATGCTGCCCTTCCTCGGCTACAACGCCGGCGACTACCTGAACCACTGGATCACGCTCGGCAAGAACGCCGACGAGGACAAGCTGCCGAAGATCTTCTACGTCAACTGGTTCCGTCGCGGCGACGACGGCCGCTTCCTGTGGCCCGGCTTCGGCGAGAACTCGCGCGTGCTCAAGTGGATCGTCGACCGCATCGAGCACAAGGCCGGCGCGCAGTCCACGCCGATCGGCTACGTGCCCAGCGCCGCCGACCTCACGCTCGACGGTCTCGATGTCGATCCCGCCGACGTCGACGAGGCCCTGAAGGTCGACGTCGAGGAGTGGAAGTCCGAGATCGACGGCATCGCCGAGTGGTTCGAGTTCCTCGGTGAGAAGGTGCCCTCGGGCATCCGCGACGAGTTCGAGGCCCTCAAGCAGCGCCTCGGCTGAGTCCGTACACGACGACGAATGCCGTTCCCGGTTTCCCGGGGGCGGCATTCGCCGTCTGTGGGGTGAAATCCGGGAAATCGTTCACAGCGGATATCTCGGTTGTGCCACGCCGACCGGTGACGTAGTTCCACGATGCACTGCAACTACTTCCGTCGGCGAGCGGGTCGTCTCGTGCGTGGTTCGAGTCGTATCGGTCGGAAGTGTGCGGCACTGGTGGGGGCATTGCCGGGCGACGGCGCAGTCCGTGCGCTGTCACCTTCCCTTGACGAAATAGCCCAGGGCCATCACGCCGTCGTCGAATCGCTTCTGCGCACGCCTCTTGTCGAACACTGATCCCCCCGGCTCTCGTACGGAACATCCGGGAGGAAGATCCTAGTCAGCGTGCACCGAAGGGTGCTCCGTGGGCAACTGCTTTACACCTCACGCGTTCTGCGTTGCCGCCCACTCGTCGAGCCGTCGCTTTGCTTCCTCCGCGGGCACGTTCTCGACCCGCGTCATCACGGCCCACCGATGACCGAACGGATCGAGGATCGACGCGAACCGGTCGCCGGTGACGAAGGTCGACGGTTCCTCGAACACCCGGGCACCGAGGGCGACGGCCCGCGCGAACACGGCGTCGGCGTCCGCGCAGTACAGCACGTACGAATGGTCGACGTCGTTCGTTCCGCTCGGCGCGTGCAGGCCGATGCCGAGATGGGGATCGCTCAATTGCAGTCGGCCGTAGTCGAAGTCGAGCTCTGCGTGCATCACCGTCCCGTCGGGGCCGTCCATCCGCTCGACGACGGTCGCTCCGAACGCGTCGCAGTAGAAGTCGATCGCGCGGGAGGCACCGTCGACGACGAGGAAGGGGGTGAGGGAGGTGTATCCCTCGGGGATGGGGTTCACCGAATTCGTCATGGCGCCAGTGTCGGACGCCGACCGTGCGCTCGTATTGAAGAAATCCGACCGGTGACGACCTAGGGGCGGAAGACCGCGCGCAGGCAGTCGTCCTCCTTGTTCTTGAACATCTCGTAGCCGCGTACCGCGTCGGTGAGCGGAAGGTCGTGCGTCATGAGCCAACTCGGGTCCAACCTGCTCTCGAGGACGTGTTCGAACAGGGTGGGCACGTACCGCTGGCCATGTTGCTGCGCCGTCCGCAGGGTCAAGCTCTTGTTCGTCAGCACCGCCATCGGGAACTTGTCGGTGACACCGTAGATGCCGAGCACCGACACGACTCCGCCCTTGCCGCAGGACAGGATCGCCTCGCGCAGAGAGGTCGCGCGGTCGCTCTCCATCCGCAGCGCCTGCTTGACCTTGTCGTAGGCCTGCATGACGCCGGTTCCGTGACCCTCCATGCCCACAGCGTCGATGCAGGCGTCCGGTCCGCGTCCGCCGGTGCTCTCGCGGAGCGTCTCGTAGACGCTGTCGACCTCGGCGTAGTCCACGGTTTCGGCGCCGACCTTCTTCGCGGCGCGGTCGAGGCGGTCTCGGAAACGGTCGATCACGATCACCCTGTCGGCGCCCATGATCTTCGCGCTTGCCGCGGCCATGAGACCGACGGCGCCGGCGCCCCAGACCGCCACGGTGTCGCCCGGGGTGATGTCGCAGAAGTCGGCGCCCATGTAGCCCGTCGGTACCGCGTCCGACAGGAACAGGGCCTGTTCGTCGCCGACACCGTCGGGGATCTGGAAGCAGTTGACGTCGCCGAAGGGCACGCGGATGTACTCGGCGTGCGAACCTTGGTACCCGCCGAAGGGATGGGTGTAGCCGTAGATTCCGCCGGTGGGATAGCCCAGCACGGGTTGCTGCATCGCGGCGTTCGGGTTGGTGGTGTCGCACACCGCGTGCAGGCCGTCGGCGCAGTACGGGCACTTCCCGCATCCGATGAACGACGGCACGACCACCCGGTCGCCGACCCGCACGTTCGTCACCTCCGGGCCGGTGTCGACGATCTCGCCCATGAACTCGTGGCCGATCACGTCGCCCTCCCGCATCCCCGGCAGGTACCCGCCGAGGAAGTGCAGATCGGACCCGCAGGTCGTGGTGAGGCGGACCGCCACGATCACGTCGTGCGGGTTGACCAGGCCGGGATCGTCGACCGTCTCCACCGACAACTCGTTCGCCCCCATCCAGCACAGGGCTCGCATCACGCGTCTCCTTCCGATGCACGGGCACTCGGACTGCCCTGCAGGGTGGGGATCTCACCGGTCTGCATGAGAGCCCGCGCACGGTAGAGCGCAGTGAAGGTCAGGGCGCCGGTGACGAGATCGGGGACGGGAACCTCGGCGCGCAGGGTCATCTCGGTGCCGCCCCGGGGCGCGTCGGACACCGCGAGCACTACGCGCGGACCCGGGGTGTCCGCGTCGTCCTCGCCGACGAACGCGAGTCCTTCCGAGGTGACGTCGACGCGGGTGTCCCAGGTCGTCGTCCCGCCGGGGCTCTCCCAGGTCCAGCGCAGCCGGTTCGCTTCGACCGTCTCCACCCGGACGTGGTCGCCGAAGACTCTGCTCAGGTTCTCGGGATCGCGCCAGAACTGCATGACCTGTGCGCGCGGAGCCGCGACGGTCACCGTCTGCGGTTTCCGAGCGTCGACGGGCCGGTCGACGGCGCGCCGGACGAATCCGCCCACCGAGCGACCGGCGTCGTCGATCGCCCTGTTCGCGTTCTCCACGACTCGGCTCGCGTTCTGCACGACTCTGTTGAAGTCGACCACGGTCGTCTCCTTGCTCGGATGCTCCGATGCTCGGGTCGGTGTTCGGTGTTCGGTGTTCGGTGTTCGGTCTAGTCAGGATCTTCCGCGTTTCGGCGTCTGTTCGGCGACACCGTGCCGTAGCGGGGGTGATCGTCCACTGTGCTTCGTCGAGTGCACGGATCCTCGGCGCGAGCGTGCCCGGCGCCAGTTCGTCGTAATCGGGGACGGGAAGATCGTGACGACTCATATGGTCGGCTACCCGTGCTCGGTGGCCGGGCAAACCCGGTCGAGCCGGTCCGAAATCTCGCGGGGCACGAACCCGTCGAGGCCGGGCCGGGCGACGACACGCCGACTCGCCGGGGAATAACGACGGCGTACGGATACGTTCGTACATCGATGGGCCCGCCGAGTCGTCCGATGACGGCGAAATGGTGCAATAGACCGAGACCGCGACCCGAGCCGCCGTGTGTGGCCATGAGGAGGATCGAGCATGAGCAGGATCTACGACAACGTCACCGAGCTGGTCGGACGGACCCCGATCGTCAAGCTCAACCGTCTGACCGAGGGAGCCGGCGCCACCGTCGCCGCGAAGCTCGAGTTCTACAACCCGGCCAACAGCGTCAAGGACCGCATCGGTGTCGCGATCGTCGACGCCGCCGAGAAGTCCGGTGAGCTGAAGCCCGGCGGCACCATCGTCGAGGGCACCTCCGGCAACACCGGTATCGCGCTCGCCATGGTCGGCGCTGCGCGCGGCTACAAGGTCATCCTCACGATGCCCGAGACGATGTCGACCGAGCGTCGCGTGATGCTCCGCGCCTACGGCGCCGAGATCGTCCTCACCCCCGGCTCCGAGGGCATGAAGGGTGCCGTCGCGAAGGCCGAGGAGATCGTCGCGAACACCGAGAACGCCATCCTGGCCCGCCAGTTCGGCAACCCGGCCAACCCGGAGATCCACGAGCGCACCACCGGTGAAGAGGTCTGGAACGACACCGACGGTGCCGTCGACATCTTCGTCGCGGGCATCGGCACGGGTGGCACGCTCACCGGTGTCGGCCGCACCCTCAAGGACCGCAAGCCCGACGTGAAGGTCGTCGGTGTCGAGCCCGCCGACTCGCCGATCCTCACCGGCGGTGAGCCCGGCCCCCACAAGATCCAGGGCATCGGCGCGAACTTCGTGCCCGAGGTCCTCGACCGCGAGATCTACGATGAGATCGTCGACGTGAAGTTCGACGACGCCATCGAGGTCGCCCGCCGCCTGGGCACCGACGAGGGCATCCTCGGAGGCATCTCGGCCGGCGCCAACGTGTGGGCTGCACTCGAGATCGCGAAGCGTCCGGAGAACGTCGGCAAGCTGATCGTCGTCGTCGTTCCCGACTTCGGCGAGCGCTACATCTCCACCCCGCTCTTCGAGCACATCCGGGACTGATCGCCGTCGTGGGTATCCTGCACACTCTCCGGGAGGATCTGCAGTCGGCGCGCGGCCACGATCCGGCCGCGCGCAGCGACGCGGAGAACGCCATCGTCTATTCGGGGCTGCACGCGATCTGGTCGCACCGCATCGCGCACCGGATGTGGCAGGTGCCCGCCCTGAAGGGACCTGCGCGGATCCTCGCGCAGTTCACCCGGTTCCTCACCGGCATCGAGATCCACCCCGGTGCGACCATCGGCCGGCGCTTCTTCATCGACCACGGCATGGGCGTGGTCATCGGAGAGACGGCCGAGATCGGCGACGACGTGATGCTCTACCACGGCGTGACGCTCGGCGGCCGGTCGCTGGCGAAGGAGAAGCGTCATCCGACGCTGGGCAACCGGGTCACCGTCGGGGCGGGGGCGAAGGTCCTCGGCCCGGTGGTGATCGGGGACGACAGCGCGATCGGCGCCAACGCCGTGGTCACCCACGACGTGCCGGCGGATTCGATCGCCACGGGTATCCCCGCGACCGTCCGGTCCCGCAAGAAGCACGAACCGCTCGTGGATCCGACGACGTACATCGATCCCGCGATGTACATCTGAGGTCGCGTCCTCCCGAAACACGAAAGAGGGGAGGATATGTGCGAGTTCTCCGTCGAGAACGCACATATCCTCCCCTTTTTCCGGGATCAGCCCTCGTAACCGAGCGGGTACAGCACCGACTTGGTTTCGCAGTACGCCTCGACGCCCTCGGGACCGTTCTCGCGGCCGATACCGGAGTTCTTGTAGCCGCCGAACGGTGAACCCGGATCGAATGCGTACCAGTTGATTCCGTACGTGCCGGTGCGCACGCGCGAGGCGATCTCGAGGCCCTTCTCGACGTCGGTGGTGTACACCGAACCGGCCAGGCCGTAGTCGGAATCGTTGGCGATCTTCACGGCCTCGTCGACGCTGTCGTAGGGAATCACGCAGATGACGGGTCCGAAGATCTCCTCGCGGGCGATGGTCATGGAGTTGTCGACGTCGGCGAAGATCGTCGGTTCGACGAAGTAGCCCGTCTCGATGCCCTCGGGGCGACCACCGCCGAGCACGAGACGCGCGCCTTCCTCCTTGCCCTTGGCGATGTAGGACTCGACGCGATCGCGCTGCTTCGCGGAGATCAGCGGACCGAGTTGTGCGCCTTCGGTATCGGGCAGTCCGACGGGGAAGAAGGCCGCGGTCGCGGTCATCTTCTCGATCACCTCGTCGTAGCGCGACCGCGGCGCGAGGACGCGGGTCTGCCCGACGCAGGCCTGACCGGTGTTCATCAGGCCGGACATCACCAGCATCGGCATCGTCGAGTCGAGGTCGGCGTCCTCGAGGATGATCGCTGCCGATTTGCCGCCGAGTTCGAGTGAGCAGCGCTTGAGTCCGCGCGCGGCGATCTCCCCGATGTGACGACCCACGGCCGTCGAACCGGTGAAGGTGATCTTGTCGACGTCGGGGTGCGAGACCAGGTACTCGCCGGTCTCGGCGCCGCCGGGCACGAGTGAGAGGACGCCCTCGGGAAGTCCTGCCTCCGTGAAGATCTCGGCGAGGACGTTCGTCGTCAGCGGCGATTCGGGAGCGGGCTTGAGGACCACCGTGCATCCGGCGAGCAGGGCGGGTCCGAGTTTGTTGAGCATCAGGAACAGCGGCACGTTCCACGCGATGACGGCGGCGACGACGCCGACGGGTTCGCGGCTGACGCGGCTGCGACCGAACAGGCCGGTGCGCTCCTCGGTCCATGGGAACGAATCGGCAAGCCCCGCATAGTAGTCGAGTGTGGCCAGGCCCGACGTCAGCTGCATCATCTCGACCGAGGCCGGCGGCTGGCCCATCTCCGCGGTGAGCGAGGCGCCGATCTCCGCACGACGCTCCTCGATGAGCTTTGCTGCCTTGCCGAGGATCTCGGCGCGCTCGCTCGGGGTGGTGCGCGACCACGGGCCTTCGTCGAAGGCCGTGCGGGCGGCGGACACCGCGGCATCGATGTCCTGCGGTCCCGCGACGGGCACGGAACCGACGCGCTCTTCCGTGGCGGGGGAGAACACCTCGAGTCTCTCGTCGGTCGACGGTGCCACCCATCGGCCGCCGATGAACAACTTGTCGTAGTCGGTCATGTCGCTTCCTCACCTGGCTGTGCTCGTGTATCGGCCGCATTCGTGTGACCTCGAACACTAGAACACGTTACAACTATTGACCAGGGGGTGACCAGACCGGACGGGATGGGAAGGCTCGATCCCCGAGATGGCAGCGACGGTGCAGGAGCCGAATCTCCTGCTCGAACTCGGGAACGGGCCCGTCGACGACGGCCTCCGGCACGACCTCGCGGATCGGCAGCGGACGGACCGGTGCCGGCGGCACGCCCATCTCGCCGAGCCACCGGACCAGTTGCTCGGAGGACGCCGCGTAGACGATCCGCCCCAGGCCCACCCAGCCGTGCGCGGCCGCGCACATCGGGCAGTGCTCACCGGAGGTGTAGACGGTGGCGGCGGCACGCCGGTCGGGTTCGAGATGTTCGGCCGCCCACCGCGCGAGCGCGAACTCGGGATGCCGGGTGCGGTCGCCGCCGGCGATGCGGTTGCGGTTCTCGGCCAGGACCGTGCCGTCCGCGTCGACGAGCACCGACCCGAACGGCTCGTCACCTGCCGCGACCGCCTCCTCCGCGAGTTCGACGCACCGCCGCAGATGCTGCAGATCCGTGTCGTTCACCATGGACGTCTCCTTCCTCCCTCGACTGCACCGTAGGGCGGGGGAGGAGCCGGGTGGCGCGAATCGGCGACCGTCACCACACTGGAGGGTGCCCAACGGTCAGGAGACATGTCATGGCGGAGAACAATCCGTTCGGGTTCGACCCCGAAGATCTCGACCGCGTGGTGCGGGAAGCCGGTGAGGAACTGCGGGAACTGAAGGACCGTATCTTCTCCTTCCTCGAACCGCCGGTGGCGCCGACGCGCACGCAGCCGCGGCCCGAGACCACCGGTGAGAAGGGCGACGGCGTCTGGGTCGTCTACACCACCGAGGACGACGGCGTGGCCCGCGTCGACCAGGTCCATCGCACCGAACTCGACGCGCTGCGCACGCTCAAGGGCAACACCGACCCGCGACGCTCGGTGCGGTTCCTGCCCTACGGGATGAGCGTGAGCATCCTCGATCGCCCGAGCGCCACCGAGGGCGGTGCCGCAGAGGAGAGTGCCACCGGCGACACCGCTCCCGACGACGCCGCGACCGGCGAGAACTGATCAGTTCTAGCCACCATCGTGGATGTAGGAGGCGAGCTGGTCGCGTTCGGTCTGTAGTTCGTCGATGCGGCTCTTGACCACGTCGCCGATACTGACGATCCCCACCAGCCGAGCGTCCACCACGACCGGTAGGTGCCGGATCCGTTGTTCGGTCATGGTCTCAGCGAGGCTGTCGACCGAATCGGTGGGCAGGCAGGTCGTCACCGTCCGCGACATCAGTTCGTGTGCCGGGGCGGCGAGGATCGACGGTCCGCGTTCGTGCAGGGCGCGTACGACGTCGCGTTCGGTGACGATCCCGGCGACGGTCTTGCCCTCGCACACCACCATCGCGCCGATGTTGAACCGCGCGAAGTCGCCGATGAGCTCGCACACCGTGGTGTCGGGCTCGACCGTGTGCACCGCCGAGCCCTTGTTCCGCACAATGTCAGCAATCCGCATCCGGTACCGCCGATCTGCTCGCAGAGCATCCCGGCGGCACCTCACCGGTTTCCGCCGGGACTCCGATGTGGTCCTCAGGGTAGGCCGGAAAACCGGGTGTGCCCGATCAGGTTATCCAGTCGTGACCTGCGGCGACGATCGATGCGCCGGTGAGGGTGCCCAGTGCGCCGAGTTCGGCGGGGACGATCTGCAGGTCCTGCACGAACCGTAGGCGGGCGTGCCGGGCCGCCGACGCGAGCATCGGCCGCCACAGGTGCCCGCCCGATTGCGCGAAGCCGCCGCCGACGACCACGCGTCCCACATCCGTCAGTGCTGCTGCCGACGCGATGACCTGGCCCAGTGCCGTCCCGGCCCGTTCGAGGGCCGCGGCGGCGACGCCGACCCCGGCCTCGGCGTCCGTGGCCAGCGCGACACCGTCGGGGCCTTCCCAGCCGTGGGCACGGGCCCAGCGCACCGCCGACGGGCCGCTCGCCACGGTCTCGATGCAGCCGACGCCTCCGCACGCGCACACCGTCGTGCCGTAGGGCGAGACGACGTGCCCGATGTGGCCGGCGTTTCCGGTGCGGCCGCGCACGATCCGGCCGCCGAGCACGAGACCGCCGCCGATGCCGGTGCCGAGCACGACCCCGAGCAGGTCGGCGACATCGCGTCCGGCACCGAAGCGCTGTTCGGCGAGGGTCGCGGCCGCGCCGTCCATCACCGGATCGACGCGGGCGTCGGGGAACACCGAACGCACGGCGTCGACGAGTGCGAAGCCGGAGCTCCACTCGGAGATGTTGATCGGGCCGATCGTCCCGGCGTTCGTGTCGACCGGTCCTGCCGCAGCGATACCCACGGCGGTCACCGGTCCCTCGCCGATCTCCGCGACCTCCCGCAACAGTCCCGCGCACGCGCCCCACACGTCCTTCCGGGGGACCGGCACGGATCGGGCTTCGAGCGGGGTGCCGTCGTCGGCGGCGACGGCCGCGGCGAGCTTGGTGCCGCCGACGTCCAGGGCCAATGCGGTCATGGCGACGACACTAAGCGACGGGTCAGCGTCGGCGCAGGACCAGTACGAGGTTGCTGGCGAGGAACTCCCGGACGCCGGGCACGTCCACGAGCCACCACGCCCAACTCGGGTGGTAGCGGGGGAAGGCCGCGAGCAGTTCGCCATCGGGTGTCGAACGTGCCCAGCGCAGACCGTCGCTCGCGCCCACGTCGAACAGCGACACCCCGTACCGGTTCTTCGGCTCCCTGCCGTGCTTGCGCGCGTAGCGCCGGGCCGCGTACTCGCCGCCGAAGGCGTGCCACGGACCGGTCTCGTGCCCGCCGAACGGTCCCCACCACAGGGTGTACGACAGCACCATCAGTCCGCCGGGCCGCGTGACGCGCAGCATCTCGTCGGCCATCACCCACGGCGTCGCGACGTGTTCGGCGACGTTCGACGAGAAGCACACGTCCACCGACCCGGTGCGCAACGGCAGCGCCAGGCCGGAGCCGCGGATCGCGCCGCCCACCTGCAGGCCGGCGGCGTGCATCTCCGACGGGTCGGGCTCGATCGGCACGTAGCGCGAACCCACCTCGGTGAACACGTCGGCGAAGTAGCCCGGTCCGCCGCCGACGTCGACGACCGTGGTGCCCGTCAGATCGGCGCCGGTCAGACCCGTGTAGAGATCGCCGATGAGGTCGACGGTGTCGCGCGCGAGACCGCCGTAGAACTTCTCGGGTGCTGTCTGCTCGAACCGGAAGCTGCCGAGCAACCCCACGGAGCGGCGCAGTGTGGCGCGGCGGGCGAACAGCCGGGTCACGTCGGTGCGGGGTCGGGTCGTCGATGGCACGTCCAGTCACCTTAGTGCGGGCCTCACACTCGTCCCTCACCTGTTGCCGCCCGGCACCCGCTACTGTGTCCCTGTCATCGTCCGAGTCACATCTGCCCGGCCGGGTGGTCGAGTCGACATACAGGGGGTCACCGCGTGCGGGAGGTTCTGCTGCTTTGCTGGCGCGATAGCGGACATCCGCAGGGTGGTGGCAGCGAGCGGTATCTCGAACAGGTCGGGGCGCAGCTCGCGGCGCGCGGCGTCCGCGTCGTCCTGCGGACTGCCTCCTATCCCGGAGCCGCCGAGCGAGACCGGATCGACGGCATCACCGTCAGCCGCGGCGGGGGACGGCTCACCGTCTATCCGCGCGCGCTCGCCGCGATCCTCGCAGGCAGATTCGGTGTCGGCCCCCTCGCCGGTATCCGTCCCGACGCCGTCATCGACACCCAGAACGGCATTCCGTTCTTCGCCCGGCTCGTCGCCGGTGCGCCCGTCACGGTGCTCGTGCACCACTGCCACCGCGAACAGTGGCCGGTCGCGGGCAGGCTGATGGCCAAGCTCGGCTGGTGGATCGAGTCGTCGCTCTCGCCGCGCGTGCACCACCGCAACCAGTACCTCACCGTCTCCCTTCCGTCCGCCGACGAACTGCGCGCTCTCGGGGTCGACCGGGAGCGGATCGCGGTGGTCCGCAACGGTGTCGACGCCGTTCCCGCCGGTGTCGCGGTGGGTGGCGACGACACGCGCACGGCCCACCCGAGCGTGTGTGTGCTCTCGAGGCTGGTGCCGCACAAGCAGATCGAGGACGCCCTCGCCGCGGTCGCGGCGCTGCGCGGCACCGTCCCGGGTCTGCATCTCGACGTCATCGGCGGCGGCTGGTGGGAGCAGAACCTCCGCGATGCGGCCGCCGAACTCGGCATCGGCGACGCCGTCACCTTCCACGGCCATGTCGACGAGCAGCGCAAGCACGAATTGCTCTCCCGCACCTGGATTCACGTGATGCCCTCGCGCAAGGAGGGGTGGGGACTGGCGGTGGTCGAGGCCGCCCAGCACGGTGTGCCCACCATCGGTTACCGCAGCTCCAAGGGATTGACCGACTCGATCATCGACGGCGTGACCGGTGTGCTCGTGGACTCGCCCGCCGAACTGACCGCCGCCGTCGCCGATCTGATCGCCGACGCCGACCGTCGTCGTCAGCTCGGCACCAAGGCCCGCATCCGCGCGGGCGAGTTCTCGTGGGAGGCCACGGGAGAGGGCGTGCACGAGGTCCTGTCCGTCACGACCTTCGGGCACACCGTCTCAGGACTGTTCCCGCGCGCCGACGAGCCGTCGACGCTCGCCGACCCGCTGCCCGAGCGCGCAGCCAGCGCCGCCGGCCAGTACCAGTAGCCACACGACGTGCGCCCCGATCGCCAGGGCGCGATGGGGTGACGGGGTCGAAGTGACTCCCTCCACCCGGTACAGGCTCAGATCCTCGTCCTGATAAGCGGTCTCGAGGGCTCCGAGCGTGCTCTGCGCGTCACCGAGTTCGCCCGGCGTGCCGTGCTCGACGAGCACCCAGCCCACCCCGCGGGCGGCGAGCGCACTCGGATCCGCGCCGGACAGCAGCAGGGCTTCGACGTCCTCCGCGCGACGACCCTCCCCGGCGACACTGCCCTCGGCGACGATCAGGGTTCCGGTCTGCAGGACGTCGGCGCGCAGCATGCGCGGGGACGGATCGAGCACCGGTACGGGCCCGGAGAAGTCGAAGACCCGGAACATGCCCACGGGCAGCACCGCCACGTCGCCGTCGTCGGCCGTGGCGATCTGCGACACCTTCTCCCAGCCCAACGGATAGCGCACGGGCTGCAGTTGCCCGCCCACACCCCACACCAGGTCGGGCAGCGCGACCAGCACGGCGGCGATCGCGGCCGCCGCCCACACCGGTTCGGGCGCCACGAAGCGCCGGGCGAGGACGGTCGTGCCGGCCGCCGCGGCGAGCGCGTAGGCGGGCATCGCCCACGCGACCCACTTCTGGGTGTCGCGCAGCAGTCCCGCGCCGGGCACGTTCACCATCGCCCATTCGCCGACGGCGAGTCCCGGGCCGGTCGCGGCGAGGGCGATGACGAGCACCGCAAGGACGGCAGGCACCGCGACCGCGACGATCACGGAGTTCCTACGTCGCCGCCACAGTGCCGGCACCCCGCACGCCACCACCGTGAGCAGCAGCAGGGTGCCCATCAGCGCCCATGCGGTAGTGCGCGAGGTGGGGACGGATTCGGCGTTCCAGATCCCGCCGAGCCCTGCCACCGAACCGATCGTGCCGAGCAGTGGTTCGGCCCGGGCGGCGAAGGCGCGCACACCGGCCGGGTCCGCTTCGGTGCCGCCACCGGCGAGCGCCGTCGCGATCAGCCACGGCAACGACACCGCGACACCCAGCGCGAGTGCGCCGCCCACGCGCGGCAGCACCCGCGTCCGCCCACCGGGCGCGACGAGGACGGCGCAGGCCGTCACGATCGCCAGCAGGGCACCGGTCGGGGTCAGCCCCGCAGCGGCCAGGCAGACCGCCAGCGACGCCCAGCCGCCGCGTCTCCGTCGCCGGATCGCGACGACCGCACAGATCGTCCACGGCAGCGCGGCGTACCCGGCGAGCAGACTCCAGTGGCCCTGCAACAGCCGCTCGGCGACATAGGGATTCCAGATCGCGACCGTCGCCGCGACGAGCCGGGCGCCGGTTCCGCTCGTCGGCAGCACCACCGCGACCAGCCGTGCCGCACCCCATCCCGCCGCCCACAACGACGCGACGAGCAGCGCCGTGACCGCGACACCACCGTCGACGACGGTGCTCACCCACGCCAGCAGGGCGTCCTGCGGCACCGCGCGGGCGGCGGCGTCGGACAGACCGAGCGCAGAATCGGTGAGGAACGATCGGGGAGTGCTCACCGCGTCGCGGAAGAGCAGGTAGCCGGGGGAGACGAGGAACGGACCGAGCACCGCGACCGTCAGGACGAGGGACCAGACCGCCGGGAGAGCCGCCGTCGTGGACATGCGGGACGACTCCGGGCGGGACATGGCGGCAGAATACGGTGTCGTTCCGGATGGGAGGATGAGCGGATGCCGCGAACACCCCGACCCGCGTCGGAGGGAACCGAGACCACTCGTGGTTCGACGACGGGAACCGCCGTCACCGGCATGACACTGGTGACGGTCGGCGCGATGACCGCGAACCTCGCGTCCTATCTGTTGCACCTGCCGGCGGGACGCTGGCTCGGGCCCGCCGGATACGGCGAGTTCGCGAGCCTGCTCGCCGCGCAGCTCGTCCTCGCCGTGCCGGCACTGGCGTTGCAGACGGTCGTCGCCCGGGAGGCCGTGCACGGCACCGGCGCCGCGGCGCTGCGTCGTCTCGGTTACCGCTGCGCCGTGCTCGCCATCGTCGTCGCGATGCTCCTCGTGCCCGTCGTGGCGTGGGCGCTCGACACGAGTGTCGGCGGGGCGTTCGGGTCGCTCGTCACCGCGCCGCTGCTCGTCCTCCTCGCCGCCGAACAGGGCCTGCTGCAGGGCCGGGGCAGGTTCGCAGCGCTCAGCGTCGTCCTGTCCGCCGCGGGCGTCGCGAAGGTGGTGCCGGCCGTGGCGGTGCTCGCCGTCGGAGGCGGCCCCGGTGCCGCGCTGTTCGCCGGGGCGCTCGGCACGGGTGCGGTCGCGCTGGCCGCGAGTGTGCTCGTGGGCCGGACGTCGGGTGGACGGACGGAACCGGTCCCGACCGCCGGGGCGGTGCTGCGTGCCTCCCAGGTGCAGCTGGCCCTCATCGCGCTCACGTCGCTCGACCTGCTGCTCGCCCGCATGCTGCTCGATCCCGATTCCGCCGGGTTGTACGCGCTGGGGGCGGTGGCGACGAAGGTCGCCTTCTGGTTGCCGCAGGCGGTCGGTGTGGTGCTCTATCCGCGGATGGCGAATCCCGCCCAGTCGGCGGCCGCGGTGCGGTCGGCGCTCACCGTCCTCGTCGCGATCGGCGCGGTGCTCGTCGCCGGCGCGGCGATCTGCGCACCGATCGTCCCGATGCTGGTCGGCGACGCCTACGGGCCGGTGCAGTCGCTGCTGTGGCTGTTCGCACTGCAGGGCGCGTGTCTGGCCGTCCTGCAGGGCGCGCTGCTGTCGGCGATCGCCGGGGAACGTACCCATCTCGCGCTCGTCGCGTGGGTGGGCCTCGCCCTCGAGGCGGTGCTGATGTTCACGGTGGCGTCGACCCTGCGGCAGTTCATCGCCGTCGCTGTCGGTGTGGCCGCCGCGACGGCCGCGGTGGTCGCGGTGCTCGCTCTGCGCGGTGCTGCAGTGGCCCGGTCGTCCACGGACGACGCGGTGACCCCGTCCACCGACGAGTCACCCGCGAACGACACCGCCCCCCACCGGGATCGGTGAGGGGCGGCTCGGTTCGTCTACCGGACGATCACTCCTGCGTCGGAGGCTTCCGCAGATCGGTGCGCGGGATCTCCTGCGTTCGATCCGTCGTCCAATCACGCTGCTGCGCGTTCGGATCGGTCTGGCGCGGGATGACCTCGGTGCGGTCCTCGGTGTGATCGCGCTGCGCGCCGCCCGAATGCGCCGGGCCGACCGTGGTCGTGGCCGGACCTGCCGGGGCGGGACCGCCGGTCGCGGTGGCCGGACGACGGTTGCCGCCACCGCGGATGCCGAGCACGAAGCCGACGATCAGCAGGATGACGCCGAGGATGCCGAGGATGATCGGCAGGGTGCGGCCGAACAGCGAGATGGTGTCCTGGCCGTCCTTGGCCTGGCCGATCTGGTACTCGATCGTCTCCTCGTCGAACGGCAGCGTCACGTTGAGGACCGTCACCTCGGGCTTGTCGGCCTCGCGGGCGTAGTACTGGTCCTGCTGCTCCTGGCCCTTGACGACGACACCGGTGACCGGGTCGACCCACAGGTCGCGGATGTTGTTGTACCAGCGGGTCATCGTGATCGGCTCGTCGCCCTCACCGACACCCCAGGTGGAGGCGGGCAGGCTGAGCTTGTAGGTCGGGACCTCGGGGTCGGCCTTCGAGAGGTCGACCGGCCCGATCTCCTGGCTGAAGTGGTAGACCTTCATGCCGTTGATCTCCTCCTCACCGACGAAGTCGATGGGGAAGTTCTCGCGAGCGTTGATGTCGTAGTACGGGTACGACTCCTGCTGGACGTCGAACGGGAACTTGTACTGCAGTCCGGCGCGGTTGTCGATCTCCACCGGCGGCTTGTCGGCGCTCACCTGGATCGTGCTCACGCGCTCCGGGAACTCCTCCTCCGAGACGGGCATGGAGGTCTTCCGGTCGATCGTGAGACGGTCGACGACGGCCGAGACCAGGCCCGTGTCCCCTTGCATGTCGAGTCGTCGCACGGTCTGGCCTGCCTGCAGCGTCATGACCTCGGCGTTCGAGGGATCCTCGACGGTGACGAAGCGCTGCGCGACGATCGGCACGTCGCGATCGACCTGCGCGTTGCCGGCGAGCAGCTGACGGGAATTGAGGATGTCGCCCGTGCCTTCGGCGACCGTGGTCACCTCGAGATCGAGCGGTGTCGTTCTCAGCTTCCCGAGCGTGTACGTCGGCACGAGAATCGCGATCACCAGGAGGAAGGCCCCCAGGCCCACCAGAATCATTGCCAGTATCCGGCCGGAGCTCGAACGCTCAGCCATGCTTTCTCCTCACTCAACGGTCGTCATCGAGTACCCCCACCGGCAGCAGCAGGGCTGCACGGATCGCCTGGCATCCGGCCCGCGAACACCACGTGAGCTCAGACACTAACAGCCCGGTATGGCAATATGCGCGCCCGCTCGCCGCTGGGATGGATCGGTAGTCGATCTTCGTCGCTGCCGGGATCGTCCCGTTCCGGGTGATCCTGCTCTGTCCACCGCTCCCGCGACACGGCACACTGGTGCCCGATGACCACTACCACCGACCGGAACCGCAGCATGAGCGGATTCCTTCCGGCACTCGAAGGAATGCGCGGTTTCGCCGCAGTGGGCGTGTTGATCACCCACGTCGCGTTCCAGACCGGCGCGGTGCACGACTCAGTGATCGGCCTGGTGTGGGCGCGGTTCGACCTCGCCGTCGCCCTGTTCTTCGCCCTGTCCGGTTTCCTGCTGTGGCGACCGCACGCCGCCGCGGCCCGCGCGCTCGGTCCGTCCCCCTCGACGACCCGCTACTTCCTCTCCCGCGCGACCCGCATCCTCCCCGCCTACTGGACCGTCGTGATCCTGGTGCTGTGGTTGCTGCCCGGCGCGGGCGGCGGCGCGACGGTGTGGTGGTCGAATCTCGCGCTCGTGCAAGTGTTCGTCCCACTGACCCTCACCGAGGGCCTCACCCAGATGTGGAGTCTGTCGGTGGAGGTGGCCTTCTATCTCGTGCTGCCGCTGCTGGCGCTGGCGGTGAGCGGGCTGCGCGGGGACGCCGCCCGTTACCGCGTCCCGCTGCTGCTCGCCGTGAGCGCACTGTCGCTGCTGTGGGCGTGGCTACCGGTCGGCACCCCCGACCACATCAACCACACCAACTGGCTGCCCGGCTACCTGCCCTGGTTCGCGGCGGGAATGATCCTCGCCGAACTCGTCACCGGCCCCGAGACGTGGATGCACCGCTTCGCGGCGCGGCGCACGGTGATGGGAGCGATCGCCGTCGCCGCCTTCGCTGCCGCCACCACCCCGCTGGCCGGACCGGAGACGCTCACCGATCTCGCACCCACCGAATATCTCGCCAAGATCGCCCTGGGCGCGATCATGAGCTTCGCCCTGCTCGCCCCGCTGACCCTCGCACCGCGCCGGCAGCACCGCGTCCTGGCGAGCCCGGCCGCACTGGCCGTCGGACGCTGGTCGTACGGCGTGTTCATCTGGCATCTCGCGGTGCTGTCGATCGTCTTCCCCGTCTTCGGGATCCCGGCTTTTGCGGGGCACTTCTGGTTCGTCCTGACGGTGACGGTCGTGCTGAGTCTGGCCGTCGCGTCCGTCAGCTACGCCCTCGTCGAGGAGCCGGCGCGGGCCGCCTTCCACCGCTGGGACAAGGCCCGGCGCGGTACCGCCGCCAGGCCCACCGTGACCACGCCGACGAGCGCCGCGAACTGAATCAGGAACGAGTGCCCGACATATCCGTCGGGTGATCGCCACGGCCCGGTGGACAGCAGCGCCATCGCCAGCATCGTCGCGCCACCCGCGGTGCCTACGAGCACACGCGACGCCAGGACGGGGCCGTGGCGCACCGCGAGCGCACCGATCCCCACCGCGCCGGCGACCGCGACGGCGGCACCGGCCCATCCCGCGAGGAGCGTCGCGGCGACCAGCACACCGGTCAGCGCGAGAACCGACGAACCCCAGGTGCGCGGCATCGGACCCGGATCCTCGACCCGCCGCCGCGGCCACACGGCCGCCGCGAACAACGGGACGAGCAACAGCAACCCGCCGAAGATCCCGAGCCGGTACCAGCGGTCGGTCGCGAACTCGAGTGTCAGCGTCTGCTCCGGCCCGGCCGGCACGATCCAGCCCTGCTGCCAGCCGTCCACGACGACCGGCGTCGCCACGGCACCGTCCGGGGTGCGCGCCACCCAGCCGACGTTGGTGCTCTCGGGCACCACCACGAGCCGGTCCTCGTCGCCCGCCGGAACCATCACTTCGCGCAGGTTCTCCGTCCAGCGGCCCTTGTCGAGTTCCGTCGGCTCCGCGACGGGCGCGTCGGGACCGGGGACGTCGAGCCGAAGGCCCGAGACGACGAAGGCCGCACCGGGATCGACGTCGATGTCGACCCGGCCCGGGTTCATGCCGACGACGTCGGTGCCGCACAGTGTCGCGGGGACCTCCACGCCCGCCGCGAGATCGGCGACCCGCGCGGTGAGCGACGTGCGGTAGCTGCGTCCGTCGATCTCCACGACGGGTCCGCGCTCGCAGTCGACGGTCACCGTCTCGTCGTAGACGGATCCCTGTGCCCCGATCGGCCCGTCGTCGCCGAGCACCGACACCTCGGCGAGCCCGGGCGGGGTGAGTTTCGAGAAACCCAGCACTGTGCGATCGAGGGTGTCGCGCCAGTGCACCACGGTGAGTTCGATCCGGTCCGTGAGGTGCGGGGTCAGATCGACGATCGTGTCGTCACCGTCGAGTTCGCGCACCTGCGGTCCGTTGCCGAGATTCACCGCGACCCGCGACGGCGCGACCGGCAGCGCTCCCAGCGCCGTCCTGATCTCCAATCCCGTGACGCGTTGTTCCTCAGGAAGCTCCAGCGTGAGCGACGGCCGCGGCGCACCCGCTTCGAGCGAGCTCTCCTCCGCGGTCCACGACGTCCGCGGGTCGCCGTCGGTGAGGGCGAACGCCGAGCCATGCAGGTCGACGACGTCGGCGTCACCGCGCGCGACGACCCGATCCGAACGGTCCGCGAGGTCCTCGAGCGCCGGCCCGGGGCGCGCGCGCAGGAGCAGTTCCGGGCGGACCCAGGTCTCCTGCGGCACGTCCAGGGTGCGGGTGAACATGCCGGGTTCCTCGGCGGAGGTGGCGAGTCCCCGCGCGCAACGGACACGGTCGTCGGTGTCGACGCAGCTGCCGCGGCCGGGGAATTCCTGGCCGAGCTGCCATCCGCGTACCGCGGCGTCCTCGACCGGGCCCGGCACCACGATGCGGCGACGGATGTCGATCGGGCGTGGTTCGTTCCGGTCGGTGAAGTCCTCGACGACCACCTCGGTGAGACCGAACTGGTTGCCGACCGTGCCGCGTTCGGTGTGCACGGACGTGATGCGGATCCACGAGGTGGTGCCCAGCGGCAGCGCGACCGTCTGTTCGCGTCCCGGTTCGTCGACGCGCACCGCCGTGCTGCCCCGGTCGGTGGACACCTCGAGCCACTTGACGGGATCGCCGAGAGCACCGGAGCTGGTCGTCAGGTGCAGCAGACCCGCTTCGATCGGCCGGTCGAGGTCGAGCTGCAGCCACTGGCCGATCGCCGATTCGAGTCCGTTGCTGTGCCAGCCGGTCGTCGGATCGCCGTCGACCACCGCGGCCGGGCTGCTTGCGACCGACGTGCCACCGAGCTGGGTGGCATCCGACGCCGCGCTGGACACGCTGATGCGGGCGCCTTCCCATTCGGCCCGGACGAGTTCGGTGTCGGGCACCGGATAGTCGGGGACGGCGTTGTGGGTGCGACGCGGGTCGTCGGCGGTCCGGATCGTCGACGAATGATGGTCGACCTGCCCGTAGTCCGTCTCGCGGTCCGTCGGGGTGTCGGTGACCGTCACCTCGTCGACGGGCAGACCCGCGCGG
Organism: Rhodococcus sp. GQ147; assembly: GCF_059759155.1. Taxonomy (NCBI): domain Bacteria; kingdom Bacillati; phylum Actinomycetota; class Actinomycetes; order Mycobacteriales; family Nocardiaceae; genus Rhodococcus; species Rhodococcus sp. GQ147. Next base: position 121,358 of record NZ_JCAXDU010000008.1, on the reverse strand, counting down.
GCCGCGTCGGCGGCGAGGAGCGTGGGACCGACGAACTCGGGCTGCGCGGTGTTGCGGCGCAGCAGCGCTTCGGGGCCGCCCTGCACGACCGGCACGTCGGCGATGTCCACGACGTAGGGACCGACGGGTGCCGCGGCGGGTTCGGCGACGCGGTAGATCTCCACGGCCGGATAGGCAGGTCGCAGGTCGGCGTCGGTGACGAAGTCGTCGGGGTTGTCGAAGACGATGTCGTCACCGAACTCGGCGACCCGCTCGATGCCCGGCGAACCGTCGAGCGCGCGATGCACGAGTGCCGGTCGCGCGGCGGGAGAGGTGTCGGGATCGAGGTCGTTGCGCACCACCAGGAAGCCGATGCCCTGACCGCGCAGGGTCGCGGCGAGACCGTCGGACGGGCGGCCCTCGGCGATGTCGCGTTGCACGGCGTCGAGGGCACGGATGGCGCCGGGTGGCACGAGCGGGACGGCGTCGCGCACCGCCCACGGCGTCGATGCGAGTGCCTGCAGCGGTTCGTCGCGGGTGAGCCCCCACATCTGGCTGCCGAACGGCGCGCCGGGAACGATGAGGGCGCGTTCGCCGCGCTCGCTCGTGTTGTCCTCGAGCCAGGCCGCCGTGGCGTGCCAGTGCTCGGGGACCTCGTCGAAAGCGCCGCGCGGAGCGAGCCGCCCGGTCCACGCGAGTGAGGTCGCGAGCGTCATCGCGACGAGGATCAGCGTCGTCACCGCGACCATCGGATTGCGTTCGGGATGCGCGAAGGCGTTCCGGGCACGCGTCCACGGCACCGATCCGGGCAGAGGAACGGCGCGCAGTAGGTGCGCGATCCCGAGCACGATCGGCAGTCGCACGAGCGGCTCGAGCTTGTGGACGTTGCGCAGCGGCGCACCGGCGGTGTCGAGGAACAACCGGACCTGCTCGGCGAACGGCGAGTCGAGCTGGCCGACGTAACCGACGCCCATGCCGACGAGACCCACCACGAGGATCAGGGTGAAACGACCGCGCGCGGGCATCGACCGCATCGCGAGACCGGCGAGACCGACCGCGGCCAGGGCGCCGGTGACGAGGACCGCGGCCGGTTGCGTGACGAGCACGGCGCCCGCGATGCGTTCGGGGGAGACGAAGGGCGTCCAGCTGCTGGTGCCGCGCAGCACCTCGGCGAGCGACGTCCATTCGGTGGTGACACCGGACGATTCGATGAAGTCGAGGAAGGGCGGACTGACGCGACCGAGCAGCAGCAGCGGCACCATCCACCAGGTCACCGCGACGACGCACAGCGGCAGCCACCACAGGGTGAAGCGCCACCAGCGCCGGTTCGGACGGTGCGCGGCCCACCACAGCGCCGCGACGAGACAGGCCGCGGCGGTCGCGACCGCGTTGATCGCGCCCATGAGCGCCACCGCCACGGCGGACTGCGCGGCGAGCCGGCGGGCCGAGCCCGGATTCTGCGTGTTCAGATACCGCACCAGCGGCAGCAGCACCCACGGCGCCAACATCATCGGATGTGCTTCCGACGAGATGGAACCGAGCGTCGTGAGGACGCGCGGGGACAGCACGAACACCGTCGCCGCGATCAGACGGGAGCTACGGCTCCCGATACCGAGGGCTTCGGCGAGGCGGACGAGACCCCAGAATCCGGCGACGAGCAGCAGCACCCACCACACCCGCTGGGTGATCCACGGGGGGATGTGCAGCAGTTGACCCGCGGCGAAGAACGAGCCGTGCGGGAAGAAGTAGCCGTACGCCTGGTTCTGCACCTGCCCGAGCGGCGCCACACTGCTCCACTGGTGAGCGGCGCGCGTGAGGAATCCGATCGGGTTCTGCGTCAGGTCGTACTTGGTGTCGGCGACGACCAGGCCCGGAACCTGGGCGAAGGACAGGACCACCGCCACCGCGGTGACTGCGTACAGCCACCGGCGGGACAGCGGTTCGGCGGACGGGAGCTCCGTCTCGCCTCGGTACGTGCGTGAACTCGAAGCGTTGCCGGCGCCGTCAGCGGCTGCCGTACTCAACCTGGTTCAGGAGGGACGAATCGGCGTTGCCACTGCGATCGATCTGAGGGCGCGAATTCTCCTGCACAGCGGCCGTTACGCCGAAGACCGCCACGGCGCCGAGTACGGCACCGACGACCACGCTACCCAGGCCCGGTCCCAGGAACTTCCCCATTCCGTCTCCCCATCTCCAGTGACGCAGGCAGTCATCGCCGGCCGCCACGCTGTCTATCGGTCCGCGCCAAACTATCACCCCGGAAGGCGGTGGTGGACGGTGCGAGCCTCCGAGTCGATCTTTACCGTCGCCGCGGTGCGCTAGACGCCCAGTGCGCCGAGCAGTGTGCGCAGTTTCGCGGTGGTCTCGTCGAGTTCGGCGAGGGGGTCGGAGTCGGCCACGATGCCGCCTCCTGCCCAGGCCACGGCGCGTCGGCCGTCGGAACTGAGCTCCGCGCACCGGATGGCGACGAACCAGTCGCCGTCGCCTTGTTCGTCGCACCAGCCCACCGCGCCGCCGTAGAAGCGCCGGTCGCCCTCGACCCGGGAGATGACGTCCAGCGCGGCCTCGGTGGGGGTGCCCGCCACGGCCGGGGTGGGGTGCAGAACGTGGGCGAGGGTGAGCGCGTCGGTGTCGGGGTCGCGGAGGGTGCCGGTGACCGGCGTGGCGAGATGCCAGACATCGGGTGTCGCGGTGAGCTCGGGCTTGTCGGGGATGTCGAGGTCGCTGCACAGCGGGGCCAGTCGCGTGCGGATCCAGTCGACGACGTAACCGTGCTCGGTGAGGTTCTTGTCCGAGGTCAGCAGATCCTCACCGGCGCGGCGGTCCTCGTCCGGATCGGCCCGGCGCGCGGCGGTCCCGGCGAGGGGACGGCACGTGACGGTCTCGCCACGGCGGCTCACGAGCAGTTCGGGCGTCGCCCCGACCAGCGTGTGACCCCAATAGCGTTCGCCCGCCGCGCTCAGATCCAGCGCGTACGTCGCCGCGTCGGGATGGCGTTCGATCATGCGGGCCGCGAGAGCGAGCGGGTCGAGCGGTGCGTCGGCCTCGAGGGCGACCCGCCGGGCGGCGACGACCTTCTCCATCTCCCCGAGGGACATCTGCTCCACGAGCCGGCGCACCCGCTCGACGTGCACGCGGGGCAGTGGCAGTTCGGCGGAGATCCGCACCGGCGGCAGGTCCGACAGGTCGGGCGGGGCCTGCCACGGGCCGTCGAGGATCTCGACGTCGTCGGGCTGCGCGAGGGCCACCGGACGGTGCCGCGAGAACGGCAGTGCACCGACGACGATCGTCGCCTTACCGCTGCGGAGTGCCTGCGTGGCGGAGTGGACGTCGTCGAAGAACCGGCGGGTGCCGGTGGCGTGCACCGAGCGTTCGGTGCGCGAGAGCAGGAATCCGTCCATGGTGGATCGACAATATCCCTGCCCGCACCCGGCGCCGGTGACCCGGTGCGGGGCGTCAGCGACCCGGCGGCACGATCAGGACCGGCCGGTGACTGTGCCGGAGCACGTGATCGGCCACCGACGACTGCAACAGGGACCGCAGACCGGTGGTGCCGCGGGTGCCGGTGACGATGATGTCGACGTCCAGCTCGTCGGCGGCCTCGATGATCGCCGACCACACCGCGTTGACGACCTCGACGGTGCGGCCCTCGGCGTGCAGACCCACCGAGCGGGCCATCTCGAGCCCCTCGTCGTTGGTGATGCGCGCGTCGGAGAGGGCGACGTCCTCGCTGTCCTCGTCGGGCACCCAGTCGGGTTGCATGACACCGGACAGGCCGGACATGCGGGCGGCCTGCCGGACCATCGGCTCCCAGGCGGTGACGACGACGGCACGGCACGACTCGAGGAAACGACCCGCATACTGCACGGCACGCTTCGAGTTCTCGGAACCGTCGTAGGCGATGAGGATCAGATCTGCGCCCACCGCGTACCCCCTGGGTCGGATTCGGATGCTCGGGTGCACCTTAACCCGCCGGAGCGTCCCCGGGGGAGGTTCGAGCTGTGGATCCGCGAGGTTCGTCCGCTACCGTCGGCACCATGCGGATCCGTCACACTGTCGCCGCCGTTCTCGCGGTCGCCCTCACCACCGCGGGATGCGGTTCGTCCGATTCGGGCGGCGACGACCCGGTCGAGACGACGTCCGACACCGCGCCCGCCTCGTCCACCACAGCGACCGCCACGACCACCGAGGCGACCGCGGCCGCGACGTCGGCGACCTGCGGCGACGATCTGCTCGCCCGGTTGACGCTGCGGCAGAAGCTCGCCCAGTTGCTCAACGTCGGGGTCACCGGAGCCGCCGACGCGCAGGCCGTCGTCGAATCCGAGCAGATCGGTGGCATCTTCATCGGCAGCTGGACCGACGCGTCGATGCTCACCGACCGTCTCGTGCCGCAGGTGGCCGCGCGGAGCGCATTGCCGCTCATGGTCACGATCGACGAGGAGGGCGGCCGCGTGTCGCGCGTGGGCGACCTGTTCGGGCCCGATCCGTCCGCGCGGGTGACGGCGCAGACGATGACGGTCGACGAGACCTACCGAATGGCGTTCGAACGTGGACAGGAACTGAAGTCGCTGGGCATCACGGTCGACTTCGCGCCGGACGTCGACGTGAGCAGCCAGCCCGACGACTCCGTCATCGGCGACCGCTCGTTCTCCGACGATCCCGAGGTCGTCACGCAGTACGCCGGCGCCTATGCGCGGGGACTGATCGACGCGGGCATCATGCCGGTGCTCAAGCACTTCCCGGGACACGGCTCGGCCTCCGGTGATTCGCACACCGGTGCCGTGACCACCCCACCGATCGAGCAACTGCAGCAGAGCGATCTCGTGCCGTACCGCAGCCTGGTCTCGCCCGAGGTGGGCGTCATGCTCGGCCACCTCGACGTGCCGGGTCTGACCGGCGGGCTGCCCGCGAGCATCAGCCCGGCAGCGGTGGACCTGCTCCGCTCGGGTGCCTACGGCGGCCCCGCCTTCGGTGGCGTGATCTTCACCGACGATCTGTCGGGGATGCGCGCGATCACCGACACCTACGGCATCACCGAGGCCGTCGAGGCCGCGATGGTGGCGGGCGTGAACCAGGCACTGTGGCTGACCACCGACGAGGTGCCCGCCGTGCTCGACCATCTCGAGCAGGTCGTCGCGGAGGGCACGCTCTCACCGGAATGGGTCGACGAGTCGGTACGGACCGTGACACGCGCGAAGGGCGCTCTGGACTGCTGAAATGTCGCAGGTTGCTTCGACCACAGGCTTCCTACCGTAGAGTAAGAACTTCATTCGAGGAGTCCGGGAGGAGTCATGGCGGGCGGAACCAAGCGACTGCCGCGTGCGGTCCGCGAGCAACAGATGCTGGACGCCGCCGTCGAAGTGTTCTCCGAGCACGGTTTCCACAACACATCCATGGACGCCATCGCGGCGCGGGCGTCGATCTCCAAGCCGATGCTCTACCTGTACTACGGGTCGAAGGACGAGTTGTTCGCGGCGTGTATCGCCCGCGAAGGGCAGCGGTTCGTCGAGGCACTCACACCGGCGGGCGACCCCACCCTCGCCCCGCGTGAACAACTGCGGGTCGCGCTCGAGTCGTTCCTCGGCTTCGTCGACGAGCACCGGCCGTCGTGGATGGTCCTCTATCGTCAGGCGCTGTCGCAGCAGGCCTTCGCGCCCCAGGTGCAGGGCAGCCGCGACCGGCTGATCGAACTCACCGCGCACTTGCTCGAATCGAGCACGCGCGATCCGGAACCCGACACGAACTTCACGATCATGGCCGTCGCGCTCGTCGGTGCCGGTGAGGCCGTCGCCGACCGCATCGCCGGCGGTGAGATCGATGTGCAGCAGGCAGCGGATCTGCTCGAGAACCTCGCATGGCGCGGTCTCGCGGGACGCAAGCGCTCCGATCAGATGCACTGATCCGTCCCGCCGGGAACACCTCGGCCACAAGGATATTCACCGCACGAGGGTTCGGGCGGGGCGGGACGCCCCCATCGCGTCCCGCCCCGCCCGAAATCTCGGTGATTCCCCGCCCTACCGCAGGGTGGCGGTCAGGTGCGGGTACTGCTTCTTCGGATGCCGCAGTGCGAGATCCCATCCGTCGGCGACGTGCTGCGCGTACAGGCTCAGCGACGACGGCAGCAGGACCGGCTTCCCGAATCGCACCGCGTAGGTCACCTTGCCGGGGATCCGTCCCTCGACGGCCGAGAGGGTGGCCGCCGCGCTCCACATGCCGTGGGCGATGGTCTTCGGGAATCCGAAGGCCTTGGCGCCCAGGGTCGACACGTGGATCGGGTTGCGGTCACCGGAGACCGCCGCATAGCGGTCGATGACCTTCTGGTCGACCCGCAGTGTGGAGGTGGGGACCGGGGGGATCTCCTCCTCCTTCGGCTCCGGCTTGGGCTGACCCGACAGCGACGTGCGCTGCTGGTGCAGGAAGGTCGACGTCTGCCGCCACACCAACTCGCGTCCGACGTTGACCTCGCTGACGAGATCGACGAGCAGGCCCTTACGGTGTTCGCGCATGTTCTCCGCGTGCACCGCGATGTCGAGCGGCTCGGTGACCGAGATCGGCCGGAACTGCTCGATCACGTTCTCGGCGTGCACGGAACCGACGGCGGCGAACGGAAAGCCCTTCGACACCATCAGTTTCATCACGAGCGGGAACGTGAGGATGAACGGATAGGTCAGCGGCAGGCTGTCGCCGAACCGCAACCCGCACACCTTGGTGTACTCGGCGAGATCGTCGGGATCGACCTTCAGCGACCGCAGGACCAGGACGTCGTCGGGCAGACTGTCGCCCGACGCGCCCACCACGGGCAGCGCCCCGAGCACGGCCCGGCTGTAGATGTCGAAGGTCGACGGCAGCGAGGACAGTTCGATCCGTGCCATCTAGGCCCCCAGCATGGACTGGCCGCACACGCGCACGACCTGCCCGGTCACGGCGCTCGACGCGGGGTTCGCGAACCACGCGACGGTCTCGGCGACGTCGACGGTCTCACCGCCCTGCTGCAGCGAGCTCATCAGACGACCGGCCTCGCGGGTGGCAACCGGGATCGCGGCCGTCATGGCGGTCTCGATGAAGCCCGGAGCGACGGCGTTGACGGTGATCTTCTTGTCGGCGAGCGCCTCGCTGGTCGCCTGGACGAGGCCGATGACACCGGCCTTCGAGGCGCCGTAGTTGGTCTGGCCGCGGTTACCGGCGATACCGGCGATCGACGACACGTCGATGACCCGGCCACCCTCCTTCAGCGCGCCCTTCTCGACGAGCACGTCGGTGATCTTCCGCGGGGCGATCAGATTCACGCCCATCACGGAATTCCAGCGAGCGGCGTCCATGTTGACGAGCAGCTTGTCGCGGGTGATGCCGGCGTTGTGGACGATGATGTCGGCGCCGCCGTGACGCTCGAGCAGGTGAGCGGCGAGCTTCTCGCCGGCGTCGGGGGCGGTGACGTCGAGCGCGAAGGCGGTGCCGCCGACCTTGTTGGCGGTCTGGGTCAGCGCGTCGCCTGCAGCGGGGACGTCGGCGGCGACGACGGTCGCGCCGTCGCGGGCGAGGACCTCGGCGATCGTCGCGCCGATGCCGCGGGCCGCGCCGGTGACGACCGCGACCTTGCCGGCAAGCGGGCGCTCCCAGGACTCGGGGGCGGTGGCGTCACCCTCACCGATGCGGATCACCTGGGCGTCGACGAAGGCCGACTTCGCCGAGAGCAGGAAGCGCAGCGTCGACTCCACGCCGGACAGGCCGGTCGCGGCCTTCGGGGAGACGTAGACGAGTTGCACGGTGGCACCGCGACGCAGTTCCTTGCCGACGCTGCGCGTGAAGCCCTCGAGGGCGCGCTGGGCGATGCGCTCGTCGACCGACCCGGCCTCCTCGGGCGTGGTGCCGAGTACGACGACGCGGCCGCTCGGGGCGAGATTGCGCAAGGTGGGCTGGAAGAATGTGAAGAGCTGTTCGAGCCCCGCGGGGTCGGTGATGCCGGTAGCGTCGAAGACGAGTGCGCCGAACTTCGTGTCGGACGGCTCGGCGAACGTGTAGTCGCTCAGGAGGTTGCGGATCGGTTCGACCAGGCGGCCGTTGCCGCCGAGCAGGACGGGGCCGGGGAGCGGGGGCTCGCCGGGCTGGTAGCGCCGGAGCTTCTCGGGCTGTGGCAGACCGAACTGCTTGGCGAGGAACGCTCCGGGTGCGGACGAGATGAGCTGGGCGTAGAGCTTGGGTGCGCCCTTGGCTTCGGCCACGATTCCACCTTCTTCGATTCGGTCGTCGGTGCAGTGTTCGACAGCAAGCGTGTTCGACAACAAACTTACCCGTGAGTAAGAATAGTAGCCAGAATTCGAATCCGTCCGAAACCGGGAGACACCAGTGACCACCAAAGCCCGTTCCACGCAGCAGCGCCGTGTCGCCGTTCTCGGAGGCAACCGGATCCCGTTCGCCCGGTCCGACCGCAAGTACGCCCGCGCGTCCAACCAGGACATGTTCACCGCCACCCTCGACGGTCTCGTCGGCCGCTTCAATCTGCAGGGTGAGCGCCTCGGTGCCGTCGTCGGCGGTGCGGTCCTCAAGCACGCCCGCGACTTCAACCTCGTCCGCGAGAGCGTGCTCGGCAGCGCGCTGAGCCCCTACACCCCGGCCTGGGATCTGCAGCAGGCCTGCGGCACCGGCCTGCAGTCGATCATCGCGGTCGGCGACGCCATCGCCGCCGGACGGATCGAGGCGGGTATCGGCGGCGGCGTCGACACCACCTCCGACGCCCCGATCGCCGTGAACAACCAGCTCCGCGAGTTCTTGCTCTCCCTGAACCGGGCCCGCACCACGGCCGACCGGGTCAAGCTGCTCGGTAACGTCCGCCCGTCGATGCTCGGCATCGAGATCCCGCGCAACGGCGAGCCGCGCACCGGCCTGTCGATGGGTGAGCACGCCGCGATCACCGCCAAGGAATTCGGTGTCTCCCGCGAGGCGCAGGACGAACTGGCCGTGGCGAGCCACCGCAACATGGCCGCCGCCTACGACCGGGGCTTCTTCGACGACCTCGTCACCCCGTTCCTCGGGCTGACCCGCGACGACAACCTGCGTCCCGACTCGTCGGTCGAGAAGCTGTCGACGCTGAAGCCGGTCTTCGGCACCAAGCTGGGCGACGCCACCATGACTGCCGGTAACTCGACGCCGCTCACCGACGGCGCGTCGGCCGCGTTGCTGGCGAGCGAGGAGTGGGCCGCCGAGCGCAAGCTCCCCGTGCTTGCCTACCTCGTCGACTCCGAGACCGCCGCGGTCGACTACATCCACGGTGGCGACGGGCTGCTCATGGCACCCACCTACGCCATCCCGCGCCTGCTGCAGCGCAACGGCCTGACCCTGCAGGATTTCGACTTCTACGAGATCCACGAGGCGTTCGCTTCCGTGGTGCTCGCCACCCTCCAGGCGTTCGAATCGGAGGAGTACTGCAAGGGCAAGCTGGGCCTCGACGCCCCGCTCGGCTCGATCGACCGCAGCAAGCTCAACGTCAACGGCTCGTCGCTCGCGGCCGGCCACCCGTTCGCCGCGACCGGCGGCCGGATCGTGGCCTCGCTGGCCAAGATGCTGCACGAGAAGAAGCAGGAGACCGGCAAGCCCGTCCGCGGCCTGATCTCCATCTGCGCCGCAGGTGGACAGGGTGTGACGGCGATTCTCGAGGCCTGATCGACACCCCTCGGAAGTCGTTGAGAGAAAAAGTTCCGTTCGGTGTGTAACGCTCCGCGACGGACAGCGATAGACCCATCGACCCCGCGCTGCTGCCTGACCCCCGACCTGGTAGCAACGCGGGGTCTTCGCATTCCGGGCGCAGCCGCTCTGAACCGGGGCACTACCCTTGAAAGCAGGTAGTCGGCGCGCGAATTCGAAGGCGTGCCCAGCTTTGCGAAGGGATCTGGGTGAGCGGCAGCAACGGGACCGACGAGTCCCCTCACGAGCACGACGACGCACGGACCGAGAACATCGGTTCGTCGCCGGAATCCGCTCGTGAGGGTGAAGGCGCGTCGGCTCCTACCGAGCGGTTCGAAGCGGTCGATCCTCACCGGGAGGTGGCCGAGTCGCAGGCGAGTGATGTGACCGAGTCGCAGGCGAGCAGTGTCACCGAGTCGCAGGCGAGCAGTGTCACCGAGTCGCAGGCGAGTGATGTGACCGAGTCGCAAACCGAGGCCCCGGCTGCCTCGCAGGCTTCCACAGAGGTCCGAGCCGATGGCACGAACCAGGCGGCTCCCACCGGTGCTGACGAACCCCCGACCCAGAAGGTCCATCCCTCGGAGGAGCCCACCGCGGTCATCCCGGTCGTCGCGCCGGGAAACCGGGCACCGGGTGACGGATCGTCCGCCGCCACCGATCGGCTCCTCCGTTTGCAGGGGGAACAGAACCCGGCACAGCCCGGTCCCGAACAGGCGGGGGCTCCCATCCCACCCACGTCGACGGCAATGCCCTCGGCCGCCCACCCACCGCAGGGCGACCAGCCGACCCAGCAGATGCAGGCGGGTCCGCCGCCGCAGGGACCGCCTCCTGTCACTCCTCCGCCCACCGGCGGACCGCGAGGTTCCGGCGGAGACGGCGACGAACCGGGCAAGCCTGGATCGAATCTGCCCCGGCGCACGATCGCGCTCGTCGTCGGTGGCGTCGTCGCACTGTTCGCCGTGTTCTACGTGGCCGATCTGGCGTTGTCGTCGGGCAAGGTGCCGCGCGGTGTCACCGTCGCAGGTGTCGAGATCGGCGGCATGTCGCTCGACGCGGCGGAGGCAGAGCTCACCGAACAACTGACGCCGCGGCTCGACATGCCCGTCGACGTCACCGCCGGCGACACTCAGGGGCAGATCGTGCCCTCGGAGGCCGGGATCGGGATCGACTGGCCCGCGACCCTCGACCAGGTGGGTTCGCAGCCGCTCAATCCGTTCACGCGACTCGCGTCGTTCTTCGGGAACGACGAAGTCGGCGTGGTCTCCACACGCGACGAGGTCGCCCTGTCCGCAGCCATCGAAAAGGCCGCCGCTGCCGCCGCGCACGAACCGCGCGAGGGCAACATCGTCTTCGAGGACGGCACACCCGTTCCGGTGACGCCGCAGCCCGGCCAGCAGCTCGACGTCGCAGTCGCGGGCGACGTCTTCGCCGAGCGCTGGCCGTACGGTGATGTCTCGCTGCCCGTCGAGAGCGTCGACGTCACCGTCACCCGCGAGGGCCTCGACCGGGCGCTGGCGGAGGTCGCCGTTCCGGCCGTGGCACAGGATCTGGTCGTCCGGGGACTCGACGGGGCCGTCGGTGTGCTGCCGCGCGATGCGGTGGGCGCTGTCCTGTCGTTCGTGCCGGACGGTTCGGGCGGACTCGAACCGCAGTACGACACCGAGGCCGCGATCGGCATCCTGGCGCCGCAGCTCGCCCCGTCGGAGACCGAACCGAAGGATGCGCGGATCGTCCTCGACGGTGGTCGTCCGACGATCGTGCCCAGCGAGACCGGCGAGATGGTCGACTGGCCCGTCACCCTCGAGAGGTTGCCCGACCTGCTGAAGGAAGCGGGCGACCGCAGCACCGACGCGGTGTACAGGAAGGCCGAACCCGAACTCACCACCGAAGGCGCCGAGAAGCTCGGCATCAGGGAGGTGGTCTCGGAGTTCACCACCAGCGGCTTCGAATACGCTTCCGGCGTCAACATCCGGCTGGCCGCGCAGGAGATCAACGGCGCCATCGTGAAGCCGGGGGAGACCTTCTCCTTCAACGACTACACCGGTCCGCGCGGTGCGGCGCAGGGGTACATCGAGTCGGGCATCATCGAGGCCGGACGTCCCGGTAAGGCCGTGGGCGGTGGCATCAGCCAGCTCGCGACCACCCTCTACAACGCGACCTACTTCGCCGGGATGGAAGACGTCGAGCACACCGAGCACAGTTACTACATCTCCCGGTACCCGGCGGCCCGCGAGGCCACGATCTACGACGGCGCCATCGACCTGAAGTTCCGCAACCCGTTCGACACGGGCGTCCTGATCCAGACGATCGGCACGAGCTCGGACATCACGGTGCGCATCTGGGGCACCAAGACCGTCGACGTCCAGTCGGTCACCGGCAACCGCACGAACTTCACCTCGCCCAACACGATCACGTTGCCCGCCGGTTCGGCCTGCATTCCGTCGAGCGGCGCGCAGGGCTTCACCGTCACCGACACCCGGATCGTCACCGACGCACGGACGGGCGCGCAGATCTCGAGCGCGACCCGCACGGTCCGGTACGACCCGGTCCCGATCGTGAAGTGCATCAGCCCCGAACCGGAACCGAGCGACGAGCCCTCGGGCGGCGGCGACGCGACCTCCGGCGACACCGGATCGGAGGACGCCGAGGCCGAGGACGCACCGGCGCCCGCACCCGAATCGCCTGCGGCCGAAGCGCCGGCAGTCGAGGCACCTGCAGCGGGTGGAACCGAAGAGGAGTAGCGGACGTCCTCGAAACTTCGGGGAGGTTGTGTGCGGTTCCGGTGAAGGAACACGCACACAACCTCCCCTTACTTCGTCACTCCGGAAGCGGCACCACGTCGGGGATCTGGCCGTCGAGGAGGCGGAGCTGCTCCCGAGAAACGACGAGACCGACGTCGTGTGCGAAATCCGTGGGGGAAATCGCGCACAACGTCGGTCTCGTCTATCGCGCTACCGCCGTGAGCGGTTCGATCAGAACGCTGCTTCGTCGAGCTCCATGATGTCGAGGTCGACGTCGGTGATGATCTGACGCGCGACGCTCAGCTCCGGCAGGACGTTCTTGGCGAAGAAGGACGCGGCCGCGACCTTGCCTTCGTAGAACGCCTTGTCCGAGGCATCGACGCCGGCGTCGAGCGCGGAGAGAGCGATCTCGGCGTGCTCGAGCAGCAGCCAGCCGATCATCAGGTCGCCGAACGCCTCGAGGAAACGGACCGAACCGAGGCCGACCTTGTACAGCTCGGTGGGCTGTTCCTGCGCACCCATGAGGTACTGGGTGAGCGTCGCGACCATCGTCTGGGTCTCGCCGAGCGCGGTGGCCAGGAGCGTGCGCTCCTTCTTCAGACGCTGGTCGGCGTCGTCGCGCTCGACGAACTTCTTGATCTCACCGGCGATGTGGGCGAGCGCCACGCCACGGTCGCGGGCGATCTTGCGGAAGAAGAAGTCCTGCGCCTGGATGGCCGTGGTGCCCTCGTACAGCGAGTCGATCTTCGAGTCGCGGATGTACTGCTCGATCGGGTAGTCCTGCAGGAAGCCCGAACCGCCGAGGGTCTGGAGCGAATCCTTCAGGTACTGGTAGGCCCGCTCGGAGCCGCAACCCTTGACGACCGGCAGCAGCAGGTCGTTGATGCGGTGCGCGAGAGCGGCGTCGGCACCCGAGACCTGCTCGGCGACGACGTCGTCCTGGTGCGCCGCGGTGTACAGGTACACGGCGCGCAGGCCCTCGGAGTAGGCCTTCTGCATCGCCAGCGAACGCCGCACGTCCGGGTGGTGCATGATCGACACGCGCGGGGCGGTCTTGTCGGACATCTGGGTCAGGTCGGCGCCCTGGATGCGCTCCTTGGCGTAGTCGAGGGCATTGAGGTAGCCGGTCGACAGGGTCGCGATGGCCTTCGTGCCGACCATCATGCGGGCGTGCTCGATGACGTCGAACATCTGTGCGATGCCGTTGTGGACCTCGCCGACGAGCCAGCCCTTGGCCGGAACGCCGTGGCCACCGAAGGTGACCTCGCAGGTCGCGGAGGCATTGAGGCCCATCTTGTGTTCGACGTTGGTGACGAACACGCCGTTGCGCTCGCCCAACTCGTCCTTCTCGAAGTCGAAGTGGAACTTCGGGACGAAGAACAGCGACAGGCCCTTGGTGCCGGGGCCGGCGCCCTCGGGGCGGGCGAGGACGAGGTGGAAGATGTTCTCGAACAGGTCGTCGGAGTCGGCCGAGGTGATGAACCGCTTGACACCTTCGATGTGCCAGGAGCCGTCGTCCTGCTTGATCGCCTTGGTGCGACCGGCGCCGACGTCGGAACCGGCGTCGGGCTCGGTGAGGACCATGGTGGCGCCCCAGCCGCGCTCGACGCAGGTGGCGGCCCACTTCTTCTGCTCATCGGTGCCGTTGTCGTAGAGCACGCCTGCGAAGGCGGGGCCGGCCGCGTACATGAAGGCCGCGGGCTGGGCGCCGAGCATCATCTCGTTGACGGCCCACAGGAGGCTGCGCGGTGAGTCGGTGCCGCCGAGCTCCTCGGGGATGCCCATGGACCAGTAACCGGCGTCCCACCAGGCGCGGAACGACTTCTTGAACGGCTCGGGAAGCGACACCGAATGGGTCTCGGGGTCGAAGACCGGCGGGTTGCGGTCGGCGTCGGCGAAGCCTTCGGCTGCCGGCCCCTCGGTCAGTGTCTTGACCTCGGCGAGGATGCCGCGCGCGGTGTCCTCGTCCAGGTCGCCGAACTTGCCTGCTTCGAGGACCTTCTGAATCTTCAGGAACTCGAAGAGGTTGAACTCGAGGTCGCGGAGGTTGCTCTTGTAATGGCCCATGTCGTCGGTGTCTCCCAGTGTGGTGCGGTCCAGCTGGCTTCAAGTACCGCCCAAGTTATTACTCGTCGGTAACATCTCCATGTTACTCGTCGGGCAACTAACTGCCAAGAGGTGGTTTGCTCGCCACGACGAGCGCGTCGATCGCGGTTCCCGCATCGGTTTCCCGATATCGCCGTTCGGCAATCCTGATGTCCAATCTGCTGTCGATTTCCTCGACGAGATCGGTTGGTGTGTAGAGGATTTCCTTGTCCTGGGGTCCGCCCACTCCTTCGTGGGGATTTATTGCGTCGTGCCCCAGGAATATGAGGATTCCTTCAGGTTTCAGTGAATTGATCGCGTGGTCGAGAAGCGCCTTCCGCTGTGGCGGAGGAAAATGCAGGAAGACCGAGAGGATCAGGTCATACTCTCCGTCGAACGAGTCGGTCGTCACATCCGCGCGGACGTAGCGGAGCCGGTCTCGTGAGCGGGACGGCGCCTGCGCAGCGACCTGCCGGGCCTTGTCGAGGGCGACCTCGGAGAAGTCGACGCCCACGACTTCCCATCCGCGCGTCGCCAACCACAGGGAGTGACGACCTTCACCGCAGCCGAGATCGAGGGCGCGACCGTGCGGTAGCGACGTCACGTGTTCGACGATCACCGGATTGGGCGGCGCGCCCCAGATCAGTTCCGACGCCGCGTACTTCTCGTTCCAGGCCTGTGCATCCATGACCGCGACGCTAGCCTCGCGTGGCGATTGGGACCCCCGCTTGCGGTGAGGGTTACGGAAGCGCATCGTCGGGGTAGCGCTGTGACGAAATCGTGACCTGCGATATCGTTGACCGGATGCGATGTGCCGACACGCGGTACGTCGAGGAGGAGGAGTTCGTCTGATGGGTGCACAGATCGCTGTCCCTGCCCCGCTGAGGAACAGCGCGCTGCTCGGTCTGGGTGTGCACCGCCCCGAGCGCATCGTCACCAACGACGAGATCTGCCAGCAGATCGACTCGAGCGACGAATGGATCCAGTCGCGGTCCGGCATCAAGGAGCGCCGCTTCGCGAAGCAGCATCCGGAGGAGTCGGTCGTCGACATGGCGACGAGCTCCGCCGAGCAGGCCCTCGTGGCCGCCGGCCTCACGGGTGCGCAGATCGACACCGTGATCGTCGCGACCTCCACCTACCCCTTCCAGACCCCGCAGGCCGCGGCTCTCGTCGCCGACCGCATCGGCACCGGCGGCGCCGCGGCGCTCGACATCCAGGCCGGCTGCGCGGGCTTCTGCTACGCCCTCGGTGTCGCCTCCGATCTCGTGCGCGCCGGAACGGCCGAGCACGTGCTCGTCGTCGGTGTCGAGCGCATGAGCGACACCACCGAGCCCACCGATCGCTCGGTGCGCTTCATCTTCGGCGACGGTGCCGGTGCCGTGGTCGTCGGCCCGTCCGACGAGGTCGGCGTCGGTCCCACCGTCTGGGGCTCCGACGGTTCGCAGGCCAACGCGATCCGTCAGGAACCCGACTGGGTCGATTTCGCCACCAACCCGGACCAGAAGCGTCCCTGGATCATCATGGAGGGCACCGCGGTCTTCCGCTGGGCCGCCTTCGAGATGAGCAAGTTCGCCCGGCAGATCGCCGACAAGGCCGGCGTGGCCCTCGCGGACCTCGACGCCTTCGTCCCGCACCAGGCCAACCTGCGCATCAACGACGTCATCGTCAAGCAGCTCGAACTGCCCGAGACCGTCGCGGTCGCCGACGACATCATCGAGACCGGCAACACCTCCGCCGCGTCCATCCCGCTGGCGATGGAGAAGATGCTGCGTACCGGCCAGGTCGGGGTCGGATCCACCGCGCTGCTCCTCGCGTTCGGTGCCGGCCTGTCCTATGCGGGCCAGGTCGTGAAGATGCCCCCGCTCGCGAAGTAGGAAGCAGCGGTAGCAATACGACTTCGTAGCAGTATCGACATATGGCGAGTATTCGCACGTCGTCCGTTCCCCGTTGGGTCTGGATCCTGTGCTTCGTCGTGGTCTCCGTGGCCGTCGTCCTCCTCGAACCGATAGGGGACGACGAGCCGGGCGGTACCGGCGGGGGCACGGTCGAGAACCCCTCCGAAGCCCTCGAGGCGCTGGAGGCACTGCCCGTCCGGCCCGCCGAATCGCAGAGCGGCTACGACCGCTCACTGTTCGGCTCGGCGTGGACCGACGAAGTGACCGTCGACCTGGGGCGCAACGGCTGCGACACTCGTAACGACATCCTGCAGCGCGATCTCGTCGACGTCTCCTTCGAGCCCGGGAAGAAGCAGTGCACGGTCACTGCCGGCACGCTCGAGGACCCGTACACGGGGAAGACGATTTCCTTCCGTCGCGGGGTCGAGACCTCGTCCGCCGTGCAGATCGACCACGTCGTCGCCCTGTCGGATGCGTGGAAGAAGGGCGCCCGCCATCTGGACGACCAGCAGAAGCGGAATCTTGCGAACGATCCGCGCAACCTGATTGCCGTCGACGGCCCCACCAACCAGGGCAAGGGCGACTCCGACGCGTCGGAGTGGCTGCCGCCGAATACCGCCTTCCATTGCGAGTACGTCGTGCGGCAGATCGAGGTGAAGACGACCTACGAACTGTGGGTCACCCAGGCTGAACACGACGCGATGTCGCGGATCCTCTCCTCCTGCTGATACCGCTTCCTGCTGATCACGCCTCCAGCAGGGCCCGCGCGATGTCGTCCTCCGACATCAGTACGTGCGCCGCGGCCGGCCCGAGGGGCACGTAGCTGTCGTGGGAGGTGACCCGCGTGATCCGGCCCTGCCACGCATCGTCGACGAGCGTCGCGACGACCGATTCCGCGACACCTCCGCTGCGGCGCGTCTCGTCGACCACCACCACGCGCTCGAAGCGGCGGACGTGTTCGAGCAGCGCGGTCGTCGGCAGCGGCGACAACCACTGCAGGTCGAGGACGGTTGCCGCGACTCCCGCGCGACGGACGGCACGCAGACTCATCGGCACCCCGTTCCCGAAAGTCACCACCAGCACGTCGCGCCCGTCGCCGTAGACGCACACCGATCCCGGTGGAAGCCCGGCGGTGTCGGGGATCTGCTGCCACAGTCCGTCGCCCTCGTCGTAGAGGTCGCGCCGGTGGTACAGCGCGATCGGTTCCAGGTAGACGCACACCCGGCCCTCCTGACGAGCCAGCTCGACGCACGTGCGCAGCAGGGCGCCGGCCGTGGCGGGTGAACTCGGCACGGCCAGCACGAGACCGGGGATGTCGCGCAGCACGGCGACGGAATCGTCGTTGTGGAAGTGCCCGCCGAAGCCGCGCTGGTAGGGCAGGCCAGCGATGCGCACGACCATCGGATTGCGGTACCGCCCGTCGGAGAAGAACGCCAGACTCGCCGCCTCCCCGCGCAACTGGTCCTCGGCGTTGTGCAGGTAAGCCAGGTACTGGATCTCCGGGATCGGCAGCATGCCCGCGACGGCGAAGCCCAGCGCGGTGCCGAGGATCGTCTGCTCGTCGAGCAGGGTGTCGAACACGCGCAGGCGCCCGAAGCGCTCCTGCAGCCCTCGGGTGACGCCGTAGACCCCGCCTTTGAGGCCGACGTCCTCGCCGAACACGCAGGCGTGGGGATCCTCCTCGAGGAGCTGTCCGAGCGTGCGGGTGACGGCCCGGGCGAGCGTGAGCGGTTCACCGGCAGGATGCGGATCGTCGTCGACGAGCACGAGCCCGGATTCGAGCGGGCGCATCACGTCGGCGGCGGTCGCCAGTCGCGGCGGCCGGGTCAGTGAGTCCGCGACGGAGCCGACCTCGACCCGTATCCGCTCGTACCGGTCGAGAACCCCTGCCACATCGAGCATTCCGCGTGCGACGAGTTCACGGGCCGTACCCACCAGTGGGTCCCGCTCGTGGTCCGCGGCAAGATCCGACGGGCTGCGGTAGGCCGACTCGACGTCGGAACCGGCATGGCCGAGGAAACGCACTGCCCGCACGTGCAACAGGACCGGAGCCCGGGTCGTGCGCACCGTCTCCGCAGCATCGGTTGCGGCAGCGAGCATCTCCACCGCATCGGCGCCGTCCACCGACCGGTACTCGATCCCCGGATACGACGACAGCGACCGCTCGAGCCAGCCGGGCGGGGTGGGCACACTGATGCCGAGTCTGTTGTCCTCACACACCAGCAGCAACGGCAACGGCAACCCGCGGTGCCGGCAGTAGGCGGCCGCGTTCAGGGCGCCGACGGCCGTCGAATGGTTCGCCGAGGCATCACCGAAACTGCACACCACCACCGAATCCCACGGCCACGCCGCGTCGAGCCCGAGTCGCTGCATCCGCGGTAGCGCGAGGGCGAGACCGACGGCCCGCGGCATGTGCGAGGCGATGGTCGACGTCTGCGGCAGGATGTTCAGGCCGGCGTTGCCGAACACCTTGTGCCGGCCCGCCGAGATCGGATCGAGCGTGGACGCCGCACATCCGGCGAGCACGTCGCGGATCGGGGTGCTGTCCTCGACGAGCGACGCGCGAGCCGCGTAGAAACCGCCCGAACGGTAGTGCAGCAGAGCGGGATCCGTCACCCGCGTGCACAGGCCCAGCGCGGCGTTCGATTCGTGGCCCGCCGATGCGATGGTGTAGAAGCCTTCGCCGCGTCCCTGCAGGGTGCGGGCCGCGACATCGAGGTGCCGCGACTGCACCTGGGCGTCGAAGTACCGCGCCAACAGGTCGTCGTCGACCTGCCGGTCGACCGGACGCGTCGGCGGTGCGTGCCCGGGCAGAGCGCGCACCGCGGTGACGAAACGTTCGTCGAGTTCGTCGGCGGCGGTCACTCCTTCTTTCTACGCCCGATCACCTCGGAAGGAGGTGGATCGGCCCCCCCGTCGTTCGGGAACGGCAACGACGTGAAGTTCATCGGCGCGACGTAGTCGGCCGGCACGTGCCAGCGGAAACGCAACAGCAGATGGTGCAGCACCGTCTTGATCTCCGCTCCCGAGAAATGCATGCCCAGGCACCGATGCGCGCCACCGCCGAAGGGCGCCCACGCGTACTTGTGCACCTTGTCCTCGCGGCGCTCCGGCGAGAACCGCTCGGGAAGCGTGCATCACATCTCGGTTGCGTCGATTCGTCCCACGGGACGGTCGCTGGTCGGGCGTGCGGGTGCGTGCCATGCTGGCGCCATGGACGTCGAACGCCCCAAGCTCGAAGGCACCGTCGCGGTCGGGGAGGGCCGCCGGCTCGGTTTCGCCGAGTTCGGGTCGGCCCAGGGCCGCACGGTGTTCTGGCTGCACGGCACGCCGGGTGCGCGCCGCCAGGTTCCCATCGAGGCCCGCGCCTTCGCCGAACGGAACCACATCCGCCTCATCGGGATCGACCGCCCGGGGATCGGCTCGTCGACACCGCACATCTACGAGAACGTCCTCGCGTTCAGCGACGACCTGCGCATCGTCGCCGACACCCTCGGGGTCGACCGCATGGCCCTCGTCGGACTGTCCGGCGGCGGCCCCTACACCCTCGCCGCGGCCTATGCACTGCGCGAACGGGTCGTCGCGGCTGCGGTCCTCGGCGGTGTGGCACCGGTCGTCGGTCCCGAGTCGATCGACAGCAACCTGATGAAGCTGGGCGCCTTCGTCGCGCCGGCACTGCAGACCGCGGGCGTCCCCATCGGCGTGGCGATGAGCGCGGCGATCCGCGTGGTGCGCCCGTTCGCGTCGCCGATCATCGACCTGTACGGACGGTTCTCACCCGAGGCCGACCGCCGCCTGCTCGCCCGTCCCGAGTTCAAGACGATGTTCCTCGACGACCTGCTCAATGGCAGCCGACGTCAGATCTCCGCGCCGTTCGCCGACATCGTCGTATTCACCCGCGACTGGGGTTTCCGCGTCTCCGACGTGAAGGTGCCCGTGCGGTGGTGGCACGGCGACACCGACCACATCATCCCGATCGAACACGGCCTGCACATGGTGGACCTGCTGCCCGACGCCCAGTTCCACCACCTGCCCGGCGAGAGTCATCTCGGGGGTCTCGGTGCGTCGGAGGAGATCCTCACTACGGTTCTGAAGTTGTGGGACCAGGACTGACCGAGGGCGAACGCCCGCTGCCGAGAGCGCTGCACCTGCGACCGTCGGCGCTGGCGGCGGTCGCCGTGGGCGGTCTGCTCGGGACGAGTGCCCGCTACGGCCTCGGCCGGTGGTTCCCCGTCGAGTCCGGGGGCTGGCCGGTCACGACCTTCGCGATCAACGTCCTCGGTGCGCTGCTGCTCGGATTCCTGCTCGAGGCACTGATCCGCATCGGTCCCGACACCTCCTGGCGTCAGGTGGTCCGGCTCGGGGTGGGCACCGGTGCGCTGGGCTCGTTCACCACCTACAGCGCGCTCGCGGTCGACACCGACCTGCTGCTGCGCGACGGTGAACTCGTCGCCGCGGCAACCTATGCGCTCGGCACGGTGCTCGTCGGCCTTCTCGCGACCGGCATCGGTGTCGCGTTGGGCGCGTGGTTCGGGAGTCGCCGAGCGGCACGGCGATGATCGCGGTGTGGGTGGCGTTGGCAGGCAGCGCCGGTGCGGTGACGCGGTTCGTCGTCGACAGTGCTCTGCGTGCCCGCTCCGGATCGTCCCTCCCGTGGCCGACCGTGCTGATCAACGTCATCGGTTCGTTGCTGCTGGGGCTGCTCACCGGTGCGGTGCTGTTCCACGACGCCGCCGCGGAGTTGCTCGCCGTCGTCGGGGTGGGGTTCTGCGGCGGGTTCACCACCTTCAGCACGACCAGCGTCGACTCCGTCCGCCTGATCGTGGCGCGCCGCTACGGTGCCGCCTGCGCGATCGCGCTGGGCACCCTGGCGACCACGCTCATCGCGGCGGCCGCCGGACTCGCTCTCGCCGCCGTGTGGTGATCAGCGAGCGCGGTCGATGAGGCCGAGCACCGAGCGCAGTTCGTCGGCGTCGACCTGCCCGGGTGCCGAGGCGGTGCCGACCATCCCGAACGTCGCCGCCGATCCGAAGACCTGCCCGGCGATCCGCGACACCACGCCGAGGCCGCCCATCGACATGGTGATCAACGGGCGGTCGGCGTGGTCCTCGTGCATGGTGCGGGTCGCGTCGAGCAGGGTGAGCACGTCGGCCGTCGACTGCGGCATGACGGCGATCTTGCAGATGTCGGCGCCGAGTTCCTGCATCTCGCGTAGCCGCGCGACGATCTCGTCCTTCGGCGGAGTGGCGTCGAAGTCGTGGTTCGACGCCACCACCGCAACACCGCAGGCGTGGGCCGCCGCGACGATCCGCTCGACGGCGGCACGGTCGCGGCGGTACTCGACGTCCACCAGATCCACCGCGCCGCTCTCGGCGAGTGCGACCGTCAGATCGGCGTACGCCTCGTCGCCGATCGCGATCTCGCCGCCCTCGTCGGCGGTGCGGCAGGTCGCGAGCAGGGGAGTGCCCTGCAACTGCTCGGACAACGAGCCGGCCTGCGCGACCACCGAGGCGACGTCGTCGACGGTGTGGAAGAAGTCCACGCGCCATTCGACGACGTCGGCCCGCTCGGCGACGGCCGCGATCTGTTCGCGCAGCACCTCGGGGGTGCGGCCGGTGACGGGGACGAGGATCGTGGGTGCGCCTTCACCGATCACCACGTCCTTGACGCGAACCGGTGTGATCGTTCGTCCCACGTGCCGTCTCCGTTCCCTCGTCCGATGATCGGCCCTATTCGATCACGACCGCTTCGAACCGCTGTCCGCAGTGTCCGCACCGGCCTCGGTCCCCTCGACGACCACGACGGCGTCGTCCTTCGCCGCCTTCGACGGGTCGGCGATCGCCTCGCCACGCGCGACCATGAGTGCTTCGTCGGAGAGCGGGATCTCCTTGATGAAGCACGCCAGGACGAATGCGATGAGCAGGAACGGGATGAGGTACCAGAACACCGGCGCCAGCGAGTCGGCGTAGGCGTCGACGATGCCTTCGCGGACGGGATCGGGCAGCAGCTTCATCGCCGCCGGATCGACGGTCGCGGTGGCCTGGCCGGCCTGCTCCGGTGTCGCACCGGCCGCGGTGAAGACCTCGACGAGCTTCTCCGCCAGGCGGTTGGTGAAGATGGTGCCGAAGATCGCGACACCGAGCGCCGCACCGACCTCACGGAAGTAGTTGTTCGAGCTCGTCGCGGTGCCGATCTCGTCGGCGGGCACCGCGTTCTGCACGATCAGGATGACGACCTGCATGATCAGGCCGAGACCCAGACCGAAGACGAACAGCATCGAGCAGATCACCCACAGCGGGGTGTCGCCCTCGAGGGTGGTCAGCCACAGCATGCCCGCCGCGGTGATGAGCGAACCGACGATCGGATAGATCTTGTAGCGCTGGGTCTTGGTGATGGCCAGACCCGAGCCGATCGAGGTGATCATCAGACCGGCCATCATCGGCAGCAGCAACAGACCCGAGACCGCGGCCGAGGTGCCCGACGACATCTGCAGGAAGGTCGGCATGAACGCGATCGCCGAGAACATGCCGAGGCCGAGGACGAAACCGATGGCCGTGGCGTTGACGAAGATCGAGTTGCGGAACAGCGACAGCGGGATGATCGGATCCTGCGCCCGCGACTCGACGAGCACGAACAGGCACACGAACACCACGAGTCCGGCGCCGAACATCCACGTGAGCGGAGCGGTCCAGCCGCGATCGGCGTCGCCACCGAAATCCGTGAAGAAGATCAGGCAGGTCGTGGCGAGGGAGAGCGTGAGCACGCCGAGGATGTCGATCCGCTTCGTCGGCTTCTTCACCGGCAGGCGCAGCGCGAACCAGGTGATGACGAACGCGATGATGCCGACCGGCACGTTGATGTAGAAGCACCACTCCCACGTCAAGTGGTCGACGAAGAAGCCGCCGATCAGCGGGCCACCGACGGCCGACAGACCGAAGATCGCGCCGAGCGGGCCCATGTACTTACCGCGTTCGCTCGCGGGCACGATGTCGGCGATGATCGCCTGCGACAGGATCATCAGACCGCCACCCCCGAAGCCCTGGATCGCGCGGAAGACCACGAAGGTCCAGAAGTCGTCGGTCATCGAGCACGCCGCGGAGGCGAGGGTGAACACGCCGATCGCGATGAGGAACAGGTACCGGCGCCCGAAGACGTCGCCGAACTTGCCGTAGATCGGCATCACGATGGTCACCGCGAGCAGGTAGGCGGTGGTGATCCACGCCTGGTGTTCGACGCCGCCGAGTTGCCCGACGATCGTGGGCATGGCAGTGGAGACGATCGTCTGGTCCAGGCTGGCGAGCATCATGCCCGCGATGAGCGCGGAGAAGATGATCCAGATCCGTCGCTGGGTGAGAACCAGAGGTTCCGAAGTGGTGGTCACGGTGTTCCTGTCGGAATAGGAATATCGAGCTGTCAGGCGAAGGTGGCCTGCACAGAGGTGAGGCGATCGGAAATTGTTGCACTCGGTAACTTCTGCTGCAAGGCAATTTCCTCCGGGTCACTCGAACCAGGACCGCACGGGCGGTTTGACCCACATGATCTTCTCGTCCTCGTCGATGCGGACCGCTGCCGGATGATCCGGGTGCTTCTGCGCCCACGCCGTCTTCTCGTCCATCAATCTCGCGGCGAGTTCCCAGGTCTCCATCGTGCGCGGCGGATGCGCATCCGCGGCCCGCGCCAGCTTGCGTCGCGTCTCGTCGGTCATGGCGAGCAGTTCGGCTCCCGAGATGCCGCGGTTCCATGCATACCGGGCCAGGGTCACGGCCTTGTCCCGCCGGTTCTTCTCGGCGCGATCGGTGTGGGCGAAGTCGGCGTCGCTCATGCTCCGAAGGTACGCGCCGGCCCGGATCGGGTTCACCGTCGACGATCCCGGATCCGGCCACGACGGTGCTGCCGTTTGTCTACCCTCGATGAGGGGGCCGAGGAGGCGTGATGACGGCCGACGAGATCCCGGAGGGCACACCCGACACGGTCGTGGCCCGTGCCGCCCGGCCGCCGCGGGTGCCGGTGTTCGACCCGACCCTCGGCATCGACGTTCCCCGGTCCTTCCGCGGCACACCGCCACACCGATTGGTGGCGCTCGGCGACTCCCTGCTGCAGGGCTTCCAGAGCGGCGCGATCTACAACACCGACGTCTCCGTCCCGGCGATCGTCGCCCACGAGCTCGGCGCCGATCTCCGATACCCGCGCTTCGGTGGACCGGGCGGACTGCCGTTGAACGTCGAAGTGCTGTTGCGCCGGATCGAGGAGCGGCACGGATCGACGCTGCAACCGTGGGAGCTGCCGACGGCGCTGTTCACGGCGCGCGGCTTCATGGACGAGGTCGAGGACTACTGGGAACGCGGACCCGGCGCGACACCACCGCTCGTCGGATATCTCCACAACCTGTCGTGTTTCGGCTGGGATCTGCGCGACGCGCTGCAGAAGACCGCCCGCGTCTGCGCCGAACGCATCGCAACACCCCGCGACGATCTCGTGCGGCAACTCGTCGAGAACAACGGGGAGCGGGCGGCGCTGTACGTCTATCCGAACACCGACGACCGGCGCCGCGAGAGGACACTGTTCGACGTCGCGGCCGAACTCGGTGCCGAGCACGACGGCGACACCGAGGCGGGCATCGAGACACTCGTCGTCTTCCTCGGTTCGAACAACGCGCTGCAGACCGTCACCGAATTGCAGGTCGTGTGGAGCGGCGACGACTTCCGCGACCTCGACGCGAAACAGGCCTACACGATCTGGCGGCCCGAACATTTCGACAGCGAGTTCGCGGCGGTCGTCGCGAAGCTCCGCGACATCGACGCGCGGCACGTGGTGCTGTGCACCGTCCCGCACGTCACCATCGCCCCGATCGCCCGGGGGATCGGGACGAAGAACGGCTCGCCGTACTTCCCCTACTACACCCGGCCGTGGGTGGACGCGCGCCGCTTCGATGCGAGCCGCGACGAACACATCACCGGTGCGCAGGCCCGCATGGTCGACGCCGCGATCGACCTGTTCGACGAGACGATCACCGAAGCGGTCGCCGACGCGCGACGTGCCGGACTGGACTGGTATCTGCTCGACACCGCGGGCATCCTCGACCGCCTGGCCGCGCGCCGCTACGTCGACGACCTCGATGCGCGACCCGCGTGGTGGCAGCCGTACCCGCTACCGCCGACGCTCGCCGCGCTCGACCCGGTACCGGACACGCGTTTCCTGTCGGCCGACGGTCACGGCGGTCGCGACAGCGGGGGATTGTTCTCCCTCGACGGTGTGCACCCGACGACGGTCGCCTACGGGATCCTCGCCCAGGAGATCATCGACGTGATGGTGCGTGCCGGCGTCGAATTCCGGTCGCCGAACGGAACGGTGCGAAACGGTCCTGTCGCCGTGGATTTCGAGCGTCTGCTCCGGCACGACACCCTTGTGCGTACGCCACCGCAGAACATCGATTCGACGCTGTCGATCCTGGGGTGGGTCGACGAGGTGCTCGACGTGTTCCGGGTGCAGTTGCGTTTCGGTCTGTGAGGGATCAGGTCAGGTTGATGACGTGAGCGTGTGTCGCCACGGCGTCCTGCATCTTCTTCCGCGACAGCGAGCGCGGACCGCACGCGCATCCCGACGGAATGGCGTCGTCCTCGAACTGCGTCACCTCCAGGGTGTCCACATACTCCGAATTGAGTGATGTGCCGTTGTGCGGTGTCGCTTCGCGGTCGCGGTTGCCGCGGCCGCCGGGACCGCTGCGGGAGACCACGACCTGCCCCTCGGTGGTGTTGTACACCGCCGCTACGGTGTGGCCCTTGGGACAACGAACCTTGAGGACGGCCTTCTCGGTCCGCTGGGGTCCGAGTTCCTTCACTGCGGCGAGTGCGAGCTTGCGACGTTCGGTCGGGGGTGTCGTGGCGATATCCATTTTCCTATTCCACCTCACAGTGTCGGGGTTCACAGGGCTTCGGCAGAACCGCTTCGGGGTTTGTTTTCAGATGATCTCGTCGGTGAGCCGGTGCGGTGTGCCGAATCGATGAGCGGTGATCGTGACGGACTGTTCGGCCAGGAACGGCAGCATTTCGATTCGTCCGGATCCGGTCACCGGATGGTCGAACACCGCGATGTCGCATCGGGTGTTCCATTCGGCGGGCGGCGCTGCGCCGATCAGGCGGACACGCGCCGGGGTCGTGTCGACGATCCGTTCCTCCCATTCCACATCACTCTCCACGCGCACGCGACCGCCGAAACGTGCTGTATTCGAGCATCTTACGAGATCGACGGCGAAAGCCGAAGAGATTTCCACCGGCGCGCCCGCCCGGGCCGCGGCACCGAGCACGCGCACGAGTTCGTCGGGCCGCCCGGCCTCACCGAGGCGTACGTGTGTGCGAACGGGCCGGTACCGGAACAGGTTCCGCTCTGCCGAGAGTCCTGTGACATCTTGTGCCACAGCGAATTCCGACGTCCATGCTCGCTCGTCGTCCTCGAACGCCCGGCGCAGCGTGTCCTCGTCCCAGGCGCACGGTTCCCAGGAACCGAAGCCGAAGAGATAGTTCGGCCCGCCCGCCTTGAAGCCCGCTCCCACCGACGACTTCTTCCAACCCCCGAAGGGTTGCCGTCGCACGATGGCACCGGTGATACCGCGATTGACGTACACATTCCCGGCCTGCACCCGATCGAGCCAGCGGGCGATCTCGTCCGAATCCAGCGAGTGCAGACCCGCCGTGAGCCCGTAGTCCACCTCGTTCTGGATCGCGATCGCCTCGTCCAGATCGGCCGCGGTCATCACCCCCAGCACCGGACCGAAGAACTCGACGAGATGCGTGCGCGACCCGCCTCGCACCCCGGTGCGCACACCTGGCGTCCACAGCCGGCCCTCCTCGTCGAGCCGGCGCGGTTCGACGAGCCACGACTCGCCGTCGTCGAGTTCGGTGAGCGCGGTGAGCAGTTTGCCCTGCGCCGGTCCGATCAACGGCCCCATACGTGTTCGCGGATCGTGCGCAGGCCCGACCGGCAGTGACCGCACCGCGTCGACGAGCTGGTCGCGGAACCGGCGGGAGGTCGCCACGGAGCCGACGAGGATCACGAGCGACGACGCCGAGCACTTCTGCCCGGCATGCCCGAACGCCGACTGCGCGATGTCGCGCACCGCCAGATCCGGATCGGCGCTCGGCGTCACGACGATCGCGTTCTTGCCGCTCGTCTCGGCGAGCAGTCGCATCCCCGGACGCAGCGAACGGAAGAGTTCGGCGGTCTCGTAGGCACCGGTGAGCACCACCCGGTCGACGCGCGGGTCGGAGACGAGCTTCGTGCCCAGCGACCGTTCGTCGGCGTGGACGAGGTGCAGGACGTCGCGGGGCACGCCGGCATCCCACATCGCCTCGGCGAGCACCGACCCGCACCGAGCCGTGAGCGTCGCGGGCTTGAGGACCACCGCCGAACCGGACGCCAACGCCCCGAGCGTCGACCCCGCCGGGATCGCGACCGGGAAGTTCCACGGCGGCGTCACGACGGTGAGGGTCGACGGCACGAACCGCGCACCGTCGATCTCGTCGAGCGCGCGGGCCAGCTCGGCGTAGTACCGCGCGAAGTCGATCGCTTCCGAGACCTCCGGATCGGACTGGTCGAGCGTCTTACCGCCCTCGGCCGCCATCACCTCGAGCAGATCGGCGCGCCGCGCCTCGAGCACATCGGCCACCTGTTCGAGGATCCGTGCGCGTTCGGCACCGCTGCGGGCACCCCAGACACGACCGGCCGCGTTCGCGTCGACCAGCACGCGCTCGAGGTCGTCCTCGGAGGAGAGGGTGTGGGCGCGCACGGTGTCGATACCGAGTTTCGACGACGGCACCCGCTCGAGGATGCGGCGCCCCCACTCCCGGTTCTGCGGCAGGGACGGATCGGTGTCCGGTGTGTTCGTGAACACCGGCGGCGCAGGGGTGGGAGGACCCTGCCGGTTCTGCGTGCGGTTGGGGGAGGGGACGCTGTCGTCGAGCGCCGCCACCGACGCACGGAACCGCTGCTCCTCGCGTCCGAACAGGGCGGGATCGTCGGCCAGATCGAACACCGCCGACATGAAATTCTCCTGCCCCGAACCCTCGTCGAGCCGACGCACCAGATACGAGATCGCGACGTCGAACTCGTCGGGGCGGACGACGGGTGTGTAGAGCAACAGGCTGCCGACGTGTCGACGGATCACCTCGGCCTGGCTCTGCGCCATGCCGAGGAGCATCTCGAAGTCGATCCCGTTGCGCACCTGCCGGCGACCGGCGAGCTCCCACGCGTAGGCGATGTCGAAGAGATTGTGCCCGGCCACCCCGATCCGCACGTTCTCGATCCGCTCGGGCGTGAACGCGTAGTGCAGCAGCCGCTTGTAGTTCGTATCGGTCTCCTGCTTGGTGCTCCACGTCGCGAGCGGCCATCCGTGCAGCGACGCGTCGACCCGTTCCATCGGCAGGTTGGCGCCCTTGACCACCCGGATCTTGATCGCGGCGCCGCCGCCTGCGCGTCGCGCCGCCGCCCACCGCTGCAGTTCGATCATGGCGGTCAGGGCGTCGGGCAGATACGCCTGTAGCACGATTCCGGCCTCGAGATGGAGGAACTCGGGACGGTCGAGCAGCGTCGTGAACGCCGCGACCGTCACGTCCAGGTCGTGGTACTCCTCCATGTCGAGATTGACGAACTTCGGCGTCGGCGAGGTCGCGGCGAGACGGTACAGCGGGGTGAGCCGCTCGACGATGTCCGCGACGGTCTCGTCGAACGCCCATGGCGAGTGCGGCGCGACGGCCGCCGAGACCTTGAGCGAGACGTAGTCGACGTCGTCACGTGCCAGCAACGCATGGGTGCCCTCGAAACGGCGACGCGCCTCGGCCTCGCCGAGGACGGCTTCGCCCAGCAGGTTGAGGTTGAGCCGGATGCCGGGGCGTTGCAGTCGTGCGATGGCCCGGCCCAGCGCGGCATCGTCGGTGTCGACGACGAGGTGCCCGACCATCGTCCGGAGCGCGCGACGCGCGGCGGGGACGACGAGGTGCGGGAAGCGGGGACCGATCGCGCCGCCCGCCCGCACGGCCGCGCGGAGGTGGACGGGAAGGAAATCCGGTATGTTCCGCGACAATTCGGCAAGGGCATGCGCTGCGGTCGCCGGATCCTCGGGGCGGATGACCTCGTCGACGAAGCGCACGGTGAACTCGAGTCCGTGGGGATCCTTCAGAACGTCGGCGAGGTGGCGGGCCGCACGGTCGGGTGCGACCTTCGACGATTCCTCCACCCACCGGCGGGCCAGAGCGACAGCATCCTCGACGATCCGCACGATGCGCCTCCGATCGACGGCGTTTCGAACCTGACGCCAATCTACCCACCGGAGCCGGTTCGCGTTTGCGGTCCGCGGTGCCGGGAATACAGCGCGAAGGGGACAGTCCCGACCGATGAGGAGACGAGAGTGAACCGTCAGGCCCCCGCGTCACGTGGCGCGGCGTCATCCGCCGAGCGCATGGCGCAGAACGGTGTATTCGAGAAGTTCGCACGTGCCGGCTACGTCGGCAGTGGCATCGTGCACCTGCTCATCGGCTACCTCGCGATCAGGGTCGCGTTCGGTCGCGGCGAGCAGGAGGCGTCGCAGTCCGGTGCGATGGCGGAACTGGACGAGCAGCCCGGCGGGAAGATCGCGTTGTGGATCGCCGTCGTCGTCTTCGTGATGATGGGCCTGTGGCGGTTCGCCGAGGCTACCTTCGGCAAGGCGTCCGAACCGGAACAACCCGACGCCGACATGAAGGACAAAGCGTTCGACCGGTTCAAGGCCGCCTGCGTCGGTGTCGTCTATCTCGCCTTCGCGTACACCGCGTTCGGGTTCGCCCGCGGCAGCGGCAAGTCCAGTGGTGAACAGAACGCGGGTCTGACGGCGAAGCTGCTGCAGTCCGGTGCCGGCAAGTTCGTCCTCGTCGTCGCGGGACTCGTCATCCTCGGTGTGGGCGCCTACCACGTCTACAAGGGCGCGTCGAAGAACTTCGTCGACGATCTGAAGAGCCACCCGAGCACGTTCGTGAAACGTCTCGGGCTTGTCGGTTACGTCGCGAAGGGTCTCGCGCTCGGTCTCGTCGGTGTTCTGGTGATCGTCGCGGTCTTCCAGGCCGACCCGCAGAAGGCAGCGGGCCTCGACGGTGCTCTGAAGACGTTGGGCTCGCAGCCTTTCGGTACGGTGCTGCTCGTTCTCATGGGCCTCGGCATCGCGGTCTACGGCCTCTACAGCTTCGTCATGGCCCGCGACGCGAAGATGTGACGCTCAGTCGTCTGCGTCGTCGAACCAGAACGACTCGGTCGCGACGTAGTGGAGGGTCGGTGGGCCGGGCAACTCGAACTCGATCGCGCCCACCGGCCGCAGCTCCCCGTCGTTGTCTTCGCAACTGGCGGTCGCGATGTTGAGTCCTGCGGCGATCCCGGTGAACTCGAGGGTCTGGTAGTTCGCTCCGAAGATCTCCGCGATTCCGGACTCGCCGGTGCCGAGCGCCGCGACGCAGATGAAGGGGTGGTCCTCGTCCGGTGGGGACGTGTACATCAGCTTCACCAGCACGGTGTCTCCGCGGGTGCTGACCGTCCACAATCCTCGGGTGTCCGTATCCGCCGCTGCGCTCGCGGCAGGTGCGAAACCGGCGAGCAGTGCGAGCGGTGCGAGCAACGAGACCGTCGCACGCAGGGTCCTGCGATGGTTCATGGGATCTCCTCGGAACCGCGGTGAGTCCCCGACATATTCATCGTCCGCACTCGACATCCGGGGAACGGGCGAATCGGATGTTCGTGAAGAAGACGTGACGGCGACGAGATCGTCGTACCCGGTCCGTGACTCCCCGGGTCACGAAGAGCTACCGCCTCGACCCAACTAGTTGACAACGCAACTAGTTGGGATCATCCTGGTTGAGAAAGCAACCACATCGGAAAGAAGGTGGATCGATGATCGCCGACGAGCAGCAGCGCTACGAAGAATTCGAGCGTCGGCGTGCACTCATCCGCGACGCACACCTGAAGCCTGCCGACGCGCGCCCGCAGTCGTCGGCGCGGGGGCTGCACCACACTGCGCTGATCAGCAGCGACGTCGAACGGACCGTGCGCTTCTACCAGGATCTCCTCGAGTTCCCGCTGACGGAGCTGATCGAGAACCGCGACTATCCCGGCTCTTCGCACTTCTTCTTCGACATCGGCAACGGCAATCTGCTGGCCTTCTTCGACTTCCCCGGTCTCGACGTCGGCCCCTATCAGGAGGTCTTCGGCGGTCTGCACCACATCGCGATCAGCGTCGCCCTTCCCGCCTGGGAGCGCTTGCGCGACAAGCTGATCGACGCAGGTGTCGAGCTCGTCGAACACAGCGACGTCTCGTTGTACTTCCGCGACCCAGACGGAGCCCGCCTCGAACTCATCGCCGACCCGCTCGGCGAGATGTACGGCTCGAAGGTGCTCTAGCGCGAAGCGCTAGCACGGGGTAAGGGGAGGTTGTGTGCGTGTCCGTCTACCGGACACGCACACAACCTCCCCTTCGTCTGTTCGCCGAACTCCTACTCGACGATCGGGAAGATCGACTCCCCGTCCTCGGGGGCGCCGCTGATCTGACCGCGGTCGACGCGCGAATCCTGCACGATCACCCCGTCGACCTCGTCGGCGAGTTTCGAGTCCTCGGGGGCGCCGGTGGTGGCGTCGTCGATCACCTCGTCGACGTCCTCGGTGAGCTCGTCCGCCGGTGTCGCCGCGATAGGCTTGTCCAGCGGCTCGGCGGGTTCGACGTCGGGTTCCTCCTCGGCGAGGCGCTGGTCCAGCGACTCGCCTTCTTGCTCTTCACGCTGGGTCGTTCCGAACTTGTCGGCGCCGCTCCAGTCCTCGGGCGGGTCGACGACCTCGTCGCCGTCGTCGTTCCGCACTTCGTCGGCGTCGAGGCCTTCGCTGGGGCTGAGGGTGTCGCCGGGACCGTCTTCGATGCTCATGTCGAGGAGATACCCGGCCGGCCCGGTGCGAAACCGGCGGCGGTTTCACTCCTGCCGGATGAGGCTATGCCGACGGAACACCACATCGAGGGAGTTTCCCATGGACGAGAACGAACTCTTCCAGCACATCGAGAAGCTGGTGGACGAAGAGAAGACACTGCGCTCACGAACCGGCGCGGACGGTCCGAGCGACGAGGACCTGCAGCGGCTGGCCGCTGTCGAGAAGAGGCTCGACCAGTACTGGGACCTGCTGCGGCAGCGTCGCGCGAAGGCCGAGTTCGGCGACGACCCGGACGACGCCCAGGCGCGGCCGGTCGACGAGGTCGAGTCCTACCGACAGTAGGGCGCCGACGGTGGGTCGACCGTTCTGCTTCGGCGACGAACCGTAGCCGGGTAGTTCGGCGTTCAGCACGTCGAAGTGCTCGGCGAGGTGCGGGACGAGGGTGGAGAAGTCGTCCATCGTGGCGCCGATCCCGTGCAGGAGGGGTAGGGGTTCACCGGATCCGGTGCGGCGGTAGCTCGGTCGTGAGTGTATCGGTTCCATCTTTCCCTTCCGGACGGGCCGGAGTGCTCTGTCGCAAAGGCTGTGTGTTCTGTCACATTCGTGAGGAAGGAAAAGCAACGACCTGGCCGAATGCCGTGTTATAGCCCTTGCTTATTGAATTTCTAGAAACTATCGATTGGCACAATTAATAGTTCGCGGATAACGTCGAAGCCGTCAACCCCATCGAGACGAGTGAGGTTTCTACATGTCGCTGATCAACAAGAAGATCAAGCCCTTCAAGGCCGAGGCTTTCAAGGACGGCGCCTTCGTGACCGTGTCCGACGAGGACATCAAGGGCAAGTGGGCGATCTTCTTCTTCTACCCCGCAGACTTCACGTTCGTCTGCCCGACGGAGCTCGGCGACCTCGCGGACCACTACGAGGAGCTGCAGAAGCTCGGCGTCGAGGTCTTCTCCGTCTCGACCGACACGCACTTCACGCACAAGGCATGGCACGGCTCGTCCGAGACCATCGGCAAGATCAAGTACGCCATGATCGGTGACCCGACCCTGCAGATCAGCACCGACTTCGAGGTCCTCCGTGAGGACCAGGGCCTTGCCGATCGCGGCACCTTCCTGGTCGACCCGGACGGCGTCGTCCAGTTCACCGAGGTCACCGCTGAAGGCATCGGCCGCAACGCCGCCGAGCTCGTTCGCAAGGTCAAGGCCGCTCAGTACGTCCGCAGCCACCCGGGCGAGGTCTGCCCGGCCAAGTGGGAAGAGGGCGACGACACCCTCGCTCCGTCGCTGGAGCTCGTCGGCAAGATCTGATTCGTCGACGGAAACTCGTTCCGGTGGCACGGGATCGAACGTCCCGTGCCACCGGGCACCGTCCGGGTCCGCTCGGCTCGAGCTGAGAAGTTCGCCGACTCCCATCTCTTCCGGTCACAGTTCTTCCACCTCTGGAGTGAATCCTCATGCTCGACGCCTCCCTCGCCGCCCAGTTGAAGTCCCTTCTCGAAAAGGTCACCCAGCCGATCGAGCTCGTGTCGTCCCTCGACGACCGGCCGAAGTCGAAGGAACTCGCCGATCTCCTCGATCAGATCGCCGGCATGTCCGATCTGGTCACCCATGTGCGCGACGGTGAAGCCACCCGTCGCCCCTCCTTCCTGATCCGCCGGGTCGGCACCGACATCGCGGTCGAGTTCGCGGGCATCCCGCTCGGCCACGAGTTCACCTCCCTCGTGCTCGCCCTGCTGCAGGTCGGCGGCCACCCCTCGAAGGAGGCCGTGGAGCTGCTCGAGCAGGTGCGCGACCTCGAGGGCGACTTCCACTTCGAGACCTACTTCTCACTGTCGTGCCAGAACTGCCCCGACGTGGTGCAGGCCCTGAACGTGATGTGTGTGACCAACTCGCGCATCAAGCACACCGCGATCGAAGGCTCGCTCTTCCAGGACGAAGTCGACGCACGCCAGGTGATGGCAGTGCCGACCGTCTTCCTCAACGGTGAGCTGTTCGGCTCCGGACGCATGAACCTCGAGCAGATCGTCGGCAAGCTCGACAGCGGTTCCGCCGAGCGCACCGCCGCCGCGATCAGCGAGAAGGATCCCTTCGACGTCCTCGTCGTCGGTGGCGGCCCCGCCGGCGCGACTGCCGCGATCTACGCCTCCCGCAAGGGAATCCGCACCGGCGTTCTCGCCGAGCGCTTCGGTGGCCAGGTGCTCGACACCATGGCCATCGAGAACTTCTCCTCCGTCCCCTACACGGAGGGCCCGAAGTTCGCTGCCGAGCTCGAGAACCACGTCCGCCAGTACGACGTCGACATCATGAACGTCCAGAAGGCCTCGAAGCTCACCCCGGCCCCCACCGAGGGCGGCCTCGTCGAGGTCGAGCTCGAGAGCGGCGCCCGGTTGCTTTCGCGCAGCGTCGTTCTCGCGACCGGTGCCCGCTGGCGCGCGATGAACGTGCCGGGCGAGCAGGAGTACCGCAACAAGGGCGTCACCTACTGCCCGCACTGCGACGGCCCGCTGTTCAAGGGCAAGCGCGTCGCGGTCATCGGTGGCGGTAACTCCGGTGTGGAGGCCGCGATCGACCTCGCCGGCGTCGTCGCCCACGTGACCCTCATCGAGTTCGACTCGGTCCTGCGCGCCGACGAGGTGCTGCAGCGCAAGCTCCGCAGCCTGCCCAACGTCGACATCATCGTCAGCGCCCTCACCACCGAGGTCCTCGGCGACGGTTCGAAGGTCACCGGCCTGACCTACACCGACCGCACCACCGACGAGTCGCGCACCCTCGAGCTCGACGGCGTGTTCGTCCAGATCGGTCTGCTGCCGAACACCGAATGGCTCACCGGCACGGTCGAACTCAGCCCGCGCGGCGAGATCGTCGTCGACGACCACGGCCGCACCTCGGTGCCCGGCGTGTTCGCCGCCGGCGACTGCACGACCGTCCCGTACAAGCAGATCATCGTCTCCGCAGGTGCGGGTGCGACGGCCGCGCTCGGCGCGTTCGACCACCTCATCCGCACGAGCGCCCCGGCCCAGGCCGAGGAAGCGGTCGCCGCGACCGTCTAGGCGTCACTGCAGCCCTGTGGCCGTCACCCCTTCCGGGTGGCGGCCACGTTGCTTCCTCGGGGAGGTTGTTGTCGAAGATTCTGCGGAAATCGCCCATATCCTCCCCCAATTCACCCAGCACAGGCATTGACGCGCTCTTTACCCCGGCGCTTCACTGAAATGCGTACGTGTGTCCCCATCGCGACGGTGTCCCAGGAGGTCGACCTATGCGCAGCACACGGAAGTCCGAACGGCGGCGCAGACGCGAAGGACGCCTGTATCGCAGAGCCGCCACGGCGGTGGCGCTCATGGGACTGGTCGCCCTGTGGGTGAATCCCGCGGCGTCGGCGGACGAGTCCACGGGATTCTCGCTTCCCTTCTCCGGAGCACCGGCCTACGAGCATCTGGCGCCGACGCAGGTCACCGACCCGTCCCGGTTGCACGCTCCGCTCGGTCGGGAATGGGCCGAGGACATCGCCCGGCAGATCGGGCTGAAGCCGGAAGATGCGTTGTCCGAGCAGCAGGCCCGTGATTTCACCACCGGCGGGGGAGTGGGCGGCAGCAAGGAGGCCGCCGAGATCATCCAGGGTTCCATCGACATCCTCATCAATACGACCGGCCACCCCCTGTACTCCGACGTGAACGGTGTCTCCACCCCGACGGTGCTGGGCAGTTACGGCCTCTACGTGACGCCCGACGGGATGCTGCAGAGCCCGGCCAACGCGTCGGCGCCGACGAGGCAGGTGAACACGCTCATCGCGCCCGGCGGGTACGTCGACACCTGGCTGCGGAACAACGACGCGACGGACACGCTGGTGGCGCTGTACCGGTCGGCGTACCCGATCGAAGCGACCTTCGGTTTCGCGGCGCAACAGATATCCGGCGCCGCACAGCTGGTCACCAATACGAAGGGCGACGTCGTCTCGACCGTCGGCATGTCGATGGCGCCACCGCTGTGGATCGTGAACTTCGCTCTCATCTACGCCGTGAGCCCTTCCCTCGCGGCCGCGATGCCGGCCTACTGGGCTCCCATCCCGCCCGAGGTTGCCGAGGCCATCGAGGCGAGCCCCACGGGTCAGGTGCCCTACGCCGATTACGCGTCGTACCTCCAGTGAACTTCGGGGAGCCGCGCGTACCTCGAAGGCTGCGGGTAGGGCTGTCGAGGTAGGTGTTGTTGTCGAAGAACGCGGGAAAATCGACAACAACGTCGGCCCCGATACGACGAACGCCCCGCATACGACGAAGCCCCGACCATGTGGTCGGGGCTTCGTGTGAGAGCCGATGACGGGAATCGAACCCGCGTATTCAGCTTGGGAAGCTGATGTTCTACCATTGAACTACATCGGCACGCTGGGCTTTTGCCGATTCTCGTCGACTCCGGCCCGAGCTTTCGGAGCAAACTGTAGCAGACTCTCCGGGTCGATCGCGGGACCCCTGGACCACACCGAGAGCCCGCATGACGCGGTCGAAGCGACGCTGGTCGCGCGGCGTCCACGGCAGCAGCATCTGCTCGAAAATCGTGTCGTCGATCTTCATCTTGTGGAGGTTGTCCTCCAAGTACTGCTTTCCGGGTCCATCGCGTTGTATTCGGCCGGGCTCGACTCGGTGGCGCGCACCTGCGCGTGTGCCTTGTCGACGGGCGTCGTCATCGAATGTCCCGCATCGTCAGAAGTGACCACGACTGTCACCCAGATGCGCGCCGACGGTAAAGACCGGAGGTTGCGCGGCACGGAAGCGGACGCTGCGAAGATAGAGGCATGGCGACTGGACGGCTCTACGGTGGACGCGCAGGCGAGGAACGACAGGCCGATCGGCGAGCGCAGCTGATCGAGGCCGGTCTCGATCTCCTCGGAGCTGCCGACGGCGAAGCCACCCTGTCGGTGCGCGGTGTCTGCAAGCGCGCAAGTCTGGCCTCGCGCTACTTCTACGAGAGCTTCGCCGACCGCGACGAGCTCACCGGTGCCGTCTACGACCACGTCGTCCAGCGCATCGCCGAGAGCACGCTCGCCGCCGTGGCCTCGGCACCGGCCGACGACGACCGCGCGATCGTGCGGGCCTGCGTCGAGAACATCGTCCGCGAGATCGACGAGGACCCGCGGCTCGGCCGCATGCTGTTCTCCGTCAGCCAGGCCAACACGCAGCTCGCGAAGCGGCGCCTCGACTCGACCCGCATGTTCGCCGGGCTGGTCACCGCCCAGGCCGAGAACATCTACGCCATCACCCCGAGCCCCCGGCTCGACCTGGCGGCGCACTACGTCGTCGGCGGACTCGCCCAGGCGCTGACGGCCTGGCTCGACGGCACCGTGCCGCTGAGCCACGACGACGTCGTCGAGGAGTGCACCGAACTGCTGATCACGATGTCGGCCCAATTGCGACGCGACTCGGCCACGTAGAACCCCGCGGCCGCGCGATTGTTAACCTCTACGCGTGCTGCTCTCCGATCGCGACATCCGCGCCCAGATCGCCTCCGGGCATCTGGGCATCGACCCGTTCGATCCGGAGCTGGTGCAGCCCTCGAGTGTCGACGTCAAACTCGACAGCCTGTTCCGCGTCTTCAACAACACGCGTTACACGCACATCGACCCGGCGAAGCAGCAGGACGAACTGACGTCGCTGGTGCAGGTTCCCGAGGGTGAGCCGTTCGTGCTGCACCCCGGCGAGTTCGTGCTCGGGTCGACGATGGAGCGGTGCACCCTGCCGGCCGACCTCGCCGGTCGCCTCGAAGGCAAGTCGTCGCTGGGCCGGCTCGGTCTGCTCACGCACTCGACGGCCGGGTTCATCGACCCGGGTTTCGACGGGCACATCACCCTCGAGCTGTCCAATGTCGCTAACCTGCCGATCACGCTGTGGCCGGGCATGAAGATCGGTCAGCTGTGCCTGTTCCGGCTGACGAGCCCCGCCGAGCACCCGTACGGCAGCGCGAAGGTCGGGTCCAAGTACCAGGGCCAGCGCGGGCCTACGCCGTCGAAGGCGTACCTGAACTTCGTGCACAAGCATCCCGACGCGCGTCCCAGCTAGTTCGTCCTGCGCACGTCGCAGACGAACCCCGGGGTGAATCTCGTCCGTGCGGGTCGGGCACCCTCTCGCCCGGGTTAATCTCTGCATGTGCGCGTCGCTGCGGTCGCCACCACACTGCTGCTCCTGCTCGCGGCCTGCGCGCAGGACACCTCGTCGCGCCCCTCGCCTCCCGAGGATCTCCCGGTAGTGCGTGCCGACGGTGACCGGCTCGTCCTCGACGGCCGGACGTGGTGGCCCGCCGGACTCAACGCATACCAGCTCGGTACCCGCTGGGAGGTCAACCACGGATGCGGTGCCGAGGTGGACCTCGACGACTTCTTCGGCACGCTGGCGCCGCGTTCGATCGTGCGTTTCGACGCCTTCCAGTCCCACGCTGTCCACCGGATCGGCGGCACGCTCGACTTCACGGCGCTCGATGCCGTCTTCGACGCCGCCGAGCGGCACAGGGTGTACCTGATCCCGGTGCTTGCCCCGCAGGACAGTGATTGTGACGCGGGTGGATACAAGCAGGCGGACTGGTACGACGCCGCTTGGCGCGACCCGCTGCCGGGTCATGTGCTCGCCTACGACGACTGGGTCGCGACCGCCGTCGAACGGTGGGGTTCGTCACCGGCGGTCGCGATGTGGGAGCTGATCGGCGAACCCGAGACCGCGACCTGCACCGACGACGAGTGCACCCTCGAACAACGCGAGTGCTTGCCCGGCGGTGCTCGGCTGCTCCGCAACTGGATCGACGAAGCAGCCGGCATAGTCCGCGAGCACGACCCCGACCGGCTCGTCACCGTCGGCACCATCGGAGGCGACCAGTGCGGTTCCGCCGGCGACGATTTCGCGACCGTCACCGACGCCGAGCAGCTCGACGTGGTGCAGTACCACGACTACGACGACGCACAGTTCCTCGAACGGCGGCTCGACGGATTGTCGAAGCCGATGCTCGTCGCCGAACTCGGTGTCCGGGCCGGTTCGTGCCGCGCGGTGAGCGAACGTGCCGATATCGTCGACCGCACGCTCACGCGGTACCGCGATCTCGGGGCCGACGGCGCACTGATGTGGTCGTTCGTCCCCGACCCGCGACCGGACGAGTGCACCTACGACATCGGCCCGGACGACCCGGTCCACTACGTCCTACGGCGTCACCACGGCTCAGGGTGACGTCCGGTCGAGTACCCGGAAGAGTCGCCAATCTGGTTGGTCGGCACCGTCGTTGGGGATTTCGAGTTCGAGTACCGCGATGTCGCTGCCGGTCTCGTAGATGGTGGGGTAGCGGCGGTTGACGGCGTCCGATGTTCCGCGGCCCTCGTTGGGGACGGTCAGGATGTACTCGACCCCGGAGGCGGAAGGGCGGTTGAGCACGGCCGTGAAGTCGGAGTCCGAAGGGATGACGAACGTCTCGGGGCGTTCGGTGGCCGAGAAGATCGCGAACCCGTAGACCGTGTCCATCAGCACCGAGCCCGGCGGTAGGTCCATCGCGTCGAGGTATTCGGCGATGCGTCGTTCCGTGGAGAATGCCGCGATCACCTGTCGCTGCTTCTCACGCACCTCGGACGGATCGTTGTCGTCCGGGAACAGGACCGTGCGCAGCGCGTGCTGTTCCTGCGACAGGGTGGGCGAGCCCATCGCGACGAACGTGACGGGCAGGCTGCACACCAGGAGCACCGCACCCAAGGGTGCTGCGCCGCTGGGGTCCTCCGTCCTCGGAACGGCATGCGGCCCGGGGCGTCGTGCCGTGAGCAGTCCACGTCGCGGAGCCAGTTGTACGACCCACACCGCGAGCAGCGGGATCGCGCAAATGTAGAAGCGCAGGAACGGGAAGGTCATTCCGCGTGCATAGGACAGGGCCGCGAAGCCCAGGACCGCGCCGAAGACGACGAACGGCACGAGCGGTTCGAGATCGCGTCGTCGCCATGCGAGCACCGCCACGACCGGGATCAGCAGCGGAAGCGCCGGCCCGAGCACGACGGTCTCGGCGAGCGAGAAGGCGATCGCACCGAGCCCGCCCGACGACCCGCCACCGCTCTGCTCGAGGATGGCGGCGTTGCCGTAGGCCGAGGTGAACTGCGCGAGCCATTCACCGGTGACGAGCCAGCTCGTCACGACGAACGCGACGAAGGCCAGAGCGAGGGGAGCGGCGACGAGGATCGCGTCCATGATCGCCGGCTGCCATCCCGAGCCGGGAGCGTACCGTCGCGATCGGTACCGGACGAGCAGTGCGACGAAGACCGTCACCGCCCCGCCGACGGCCAGCGCGTCGTACCGCGCGAGATACGCCAGTGCCAGGGCGATTCCGGCCAGCGCCAGGTCGTGGATGTCGTCGGTGCTGCACCAGCGGATCAGGCGACGCGCGGCCCAGCACAAGGCGAACAGGAACGGCGCCTCGCTCATCCCGTTCGCGCCGTAGTAGACGATCATCGGGTTCAGGGCGAACACCGCCGTCACCGTCCACACGAACCACGGCGTGCAGCCGCGATCGCACGCGATGCGGTGGATCTGCACCGCCGCGCCGGCCATGAACGGCGCCGACATGAGCACGGCCGTTACCGCATAGGCCGACAGTCCCGGGAACCACGCCGACAGTCCTGTGAGGGGCACCTGGACGAGCGCGGTGAGGGGTGTGAACACGAAACCGATGGCGGCGAGGTGCGGGTCGCGGCTGAGCAGCACCGACCGCGCAGCGCTGACACGGCTGAGCGAATCACCCTGGTAGTACTGCACGTCCAGCGCGAGCCACAGTCCTACCACCAGATAGATCAGGCAGGCGGTCCAGAACACCCACGTGCTGCGGGTCCTCACGACGACAACCCGTGGAAGGTCTTCTCCCAGTAGGAAGGATTACGGATGAGCTGATAGGTGCCTTTGATCGCCGCGATCGACATGAGGACCCAGTAGAACGGCACGGTCAGGCACGGCCACCACAGGTTCGAGTGGCCCGTCTCGCGGCACGCCACGAAGTTCATGTACATCACGGCGACGTTGCCGAACACGAGCGAGATCAGCGCGGGGAAGTAGGCGTACCAGGGGAAGATCTCCTCGATCAGTTCCGCCTGGCCGAGCAGCCACGCGAGCGTTGTCATCCAGAACACCATGTTCAGGCACGCGATGATCGGCGTGCCCGCGAGCAGGGTCGTGAAACGCAGCATCCCCGCGGTGCCGATCACCCGCCACAACCGGACGGGCCGGCGCATGTGGACCAGCCAGGTCTGCAGATAGCCCTTGTACCACCGGGATCGCTGCCGCACCCAGTTGATCGGATCGCTGTTCGCCTCCTCCAGCGTGGTCGAGTCGAGAACCGCAGTGGAGTAGCCGGATTCGGCGATCCGGACGCCGAGGTCGGCGTCCTCGGTGACGTTGTACGGATCCCACGCACCGATCTCGTCGAACACCGATCGGCGGATATGGTTCGACGTCCCGCCGAGCGGGATCGGCGAGTGCGACTTCATCAGTCCGGGCAGGATGAAGTTGAACCACAGCGCGTAGTCGGCGGTGAACCAGCCGGTCAGCAGATTCTGGGTTCCGTTGTGGAAAGCCAGCTTCGCCTGCACACATGCCACGTCGTCGCCGAGACGGTCGAAGACGACGACCACCCGGCGCAACTGCAAGGGCTCGGGGAGGTCCTCGGCGTCGAAGATCGTCACGATCTCGCCCGTCGTGAAGTGCAGTCCGTAATTGCACGCCTTCGGTTTCGTCCGTGGGTCGGCGGCCGGGACGAGCAGGATCTCGACGCTCTCGCCGAGCCCGGCCTTCTCCGCGGCCTCGATCGTGACGGTGTCGTCCTCCTCGAGCAGCAACAACACCTGGAGCTTGTCGGCCGGATAATCGAGCGCGGCCATCGCGGCGAGCAGATCGCCCACCACCTCGGGTTCGTTGTAAGCGGGGACGAGCACCGTGTACGGCGGCAACTGGTCGTCGGTGAGGGCGAGAGCTTCCTCGTCGTCGACGATGAACTGCGCGTCGCGTGCCATGCCGCGGGTGAACAGCAGCAGCCGGTCGGCGAGGGTCGCGATGTACCCGAAGGTGCACAGCACGGTGAAGACGATCAGGGTCGGTTTCGTCGCCACGACGAGCGCGAGCACGAAGGCCCCCGCGAGTGCGAATCCGAGGTATTTCTGCCACGGCACGAACGCGACCGACGCCGACGAGACGGGGCTGCGTTCGCGCAGTCCGTGCACCGCTTCGTGCAGGGCCGCGGTCCGGTAGGCGTCGAACTCGACGGTGTCTTCGGGCGGAACATCGTGTCCCGAGCCGACGTTCACTCGCCCTGCCATTGCGCCTCCACGAGTTCGCGACCCACCTCGATGAGCATGGAACGGTCCTTGTACTCGGGATCGGTGTCCTCGACGGTGCCGTTGCCGCGCAGCAACACTCGCATCAGAGTGCGTGCGTTGGCGACGGTGTTCGGCTCGGGCTGCGGGAACGGCGCATCGAGTTCGTGGTTG
This sequence comes from Rhodococcus sp. GQ147, assembly GCF_059759155.1. Taxonomy (NCBI): domain Bacteria; kingdom Bacillati; phylum Actinomycetota; class Actinomycetes; order Mycobacteriales; family Nocardiaceae; genus Rhodococcus; species Rhodococcus sp. GQ147. The sequence continues at coordinate 78,569 of NZ_JCAXDU010000008.1, read as the reverse complement.
TCCACCGTCAGCAGGCTCACCCGCTGGGCGACGGTGTCGCTGCGGGTCCACACGAAGCTGAGCAGGCTCCACGTCAGGAGCAAGTTGTCGTCGACGACGGTGAAGTACTCGGCGGTGACGCCGCGACCCAGATCGACATATTCCTTCGGGCTCACCCGTGATTTGCCCAGTGCGTACATCGATTCGGTGGGGTACACCGCGAACGAACCGACACGACGCACCTGCAGGGTCTGCACGGCGACGGTGCGGGGACGCAGCAGCCGATCCCACTCCGGGTTCGGTTCCTCCGCCCGGAGCATCTGCCGGCGCAGCACCGATCCCTGACGGAAGTATGCGCGGGGCCAGTCGTAGTCGACGGACGACAACTGCACCCATCCGGATGGGACGATCTGGGTGGCGGTGCCCGAGTAAGGGGGCCCGACCGAGACCGGCGTCAGGCGCTGGTCGGGAAGCGGCAGGAGTGCGGCGAGCAGGGTGGCCACCGCGACGCACATCGCTCCGCGCACGGCCTGGGGAACCGACACCGGATTCGGTGGCAGCGTGCGTGGCGCGAGCCCGCGGTAGGTCCACAGATAGGCACCGGCCCCGACGACCACCGTCGCGACCACCGCCGGCACGTACTGCGACACGGCGATGGGTGCGTCCGGCCACCGCTGATCGACCAGGACGAGCACCACCAGACCGGTCACGAATGTTGCGGAGCCGTAGAAGAATCCGCGGGCCCGGGTGCGCCGCGTCGCGAGTCCGACAGCCGTGGCGGCGAGCACGAGCGTGACCTGTCCCGCCGCGAGCTTCGTGCCCCCGGCCTCGACGAGCACGATCCGGTAGAGCACGGACGAGCTCAGGAAGAGCATCGCCCACGCCTGCCAGTACGCCGCGGTCACGCGCAGGCCGAACATCGCGACGCACGCCCCGCACACGAACACCCACGCGGCGAGCACGTCGAGGTGCATCACCTGATAGTTCGTCGCGTAGCGCGGCATCAGCAGCCCCTTGATCGCGAGCGCGATCAGCAGCAGGAGCACCGACGTGATGATGTCGGTCTGCCGGTCGTGGATCGGCAGTTCGTTCTTCCGCTGCCGCGTGATGCCGATCGCAACGATCGCGACGAGAGGCGGCACGATGAGGACGTAACCACCCGTGGTGCCGGTGCGGATCTCGTCGAGCAGCTGCAGCCAGGTGGAGTGGAAGCCGATCAGGGTTGCGGCGACTATCGCGATCCACCGATTGGTGGTGTGCAGCATCGCGTTCGTGAAGAACCGCTCGATGAACGACGGATGCTCGGTTGTCGTGGTCATCGTGTTCACCGCGACTGCGGACGGCGCCGACGGGTGAGCGACCACACCGCGGCGCCCGCCGCACCGACGACGAGCAGGACGACCCCCGCGACGACCACTGCGGTCACCGTGCTGTCCGATTCCGACGACGCCGCGTCGACGTCGTCGTCCCGGGTGTGGGGATCGATGAGGGTGATCGGTTCGCGGTCGGGCGCGGTGAACAGCACGCTGCCCTCGAGTTCGAACCAGCGACCGGGCTCGGCGGAGAGCCAGTCGAGCGTCCGATCGAGTTCCTCGGGAGCACCGGTCGACGTGGCGACCAGCACGGTGCGTCCGTCGTCCCGCACGACCTGCAACGAGGCGAAGTCCACCTCGGTGCCGAAAGTGAGGCTGGTGCTCTCGCCGTCGGCGTTGCGGACCTCGAATCGGCGGTCCTCGGTGCGGACGAGCGGCAGCTGCGACTGCAGATCTTCGGGCAGGAGACCGTTCGCGGCTACGATCACTGCCGGTCCCGACGAGGCGAGCGCTTCGTCGATCGTCACCCATTCGGGGTCGAGCGGACGGCTGGTGAGCGACTGGAGCCCGGCGACGAGCTCGACGGCACGGGCGACGTCGACGAGGCTGCGATCGGAGGTGGCGACGTCGACCTTCGGCATCAGCGTCTGGGGCAGCGACGGGAAGCCGACGGGCAGCGGCGGATCCGCGAGGGTGCTGAAGACACGACTGCCGCCGTCGATGCGCAGGGTGACGGGTTGCTGCAGACCGCACTGCTGCTGCGCGCCGGTGGTGCGGAGTTCGACACTGATGTCGGTGAGCCGCCCGAGGGCCGAGTTCGGAACCGTGACGACACGGTCGATGACGCCGCTCGCGTCGGCGGCCCACGAATCGAGCATGATGTCGCCGACGGAGACGGTGATCGACCCGCCCTGGGTGGCGGGGAGCGGGGTGTAGGTGCCCTGTAGGTCGATGCGCACATCGCGCACCGGCCGCCCGAATTCGGTCTGGTCGAGGAAGAGGTGTACGTCGGCGAGGCCGAGACCGCTCGTCTCGAGGTCGGACACTCGTAGGTCGTACAGGGTGGTCGAGTCCGGAGCGAGGATGGGCGGGACGTCGAAGGTGCCGACGGCGACGTCGGAACCGACGGCAAGACCGGACAGGATGCTGTTCACCAGGCCTACCTGGTCGAGGAGGGTCTGGGCGTCGCCTCGGACGTACAGGGCGGGCGGCCCGTCGGGCACCGGCACGACCTCCGCACCCGTCTGGTCGCCCTCGCTGACGACGATCTGCCGGACGAGCGGGGTGTCGGCTGCGGGGGGTACGCCGTTCGCCGGGAGTTCACGTACGTCCACGGGCACCTGCCGCCCGGGATACCGGGCGCTCACGGTCGCTGCGAGGTCGAGGGCGACGCCCGCTTCGGCGTCCGTGGGGTCCTCGGCCAGATACAACTCGAGGCGATCGAGGACCGGCGGGAGGTAGTCGGCGACCGCTTGCGGCGCCGCGGGTGTGCCCGCGTACCGGACCAGACCGTCGCGCAGACGTACCGAACCCAGCGTCCAGTCGTCGGGGCAGATGTTGTCGACGGCGACCAGGTGCAGATCGAGCGAGACCACCGCGGCGCCGTTCTCCACCTTCGCCCCGGCGAGCGGAATCGTCAGGGGCACGATGGCGCCACCGGGCGGCAGTTCCACGCGGGTGAGCAGGCGCCCGTCCGAGACGACGTCGATCCATCCGCGCGCGACATTCGTGGGCAGTTCGGCGGTGGTGTCCAGGAAGGCGGGAGTATTTCCGGCCGGGACAGGAAATGCGAGTGTGACGACATCGGAATTGCCACGGAATTCGATGTTCGGCCCGAGCCCGAGATTGCGGGTCGGGAATGCGACCTCGCCCGGAGGAGTCGGTTCCATCGGTTCGAGATCCTGTGCTGCAGCGGTAAGCGGGTTCGCGCACAACGTCATCGAGGCGGCAAGAGCCAGCACGAGGGTGCGACGGGAACGGCGACCGGTTCTGGGCGATGTCACTCGAGCAGCGTATTGCGTCCGATCACGAGAATATTGCAGACGCGGCGACAATTCGGTGTGACGTTGCGCTGTTGTAACGGAACGACGGCCGGCCTCGATTTCAGCCGACGACTCGAAGCGGACGAATCAGGAGGCCCCGTGGCGGAAGCAGCGAGGGATCGGACGGTTGCGGCGCCGTGAGCGATCCGCTGTTGTTCGTCGCGCACACCGGTGAGCGGTCGGGTGCCGAGAAGGTCATGTTGATGCTCGTCGACGTCGCTCTCGCGCAGGGGCGTCGGGTCGTGGTGGCGTGCCCTGACGGGCCGCTCGCCGAAGCCCTCCCGGCCGGATGCGTCCGTGTCCGGTTGCCCCGGCTGGGCATGTGGGGTCAGAGGGGAGTCGGGCGGATCGCGGGCCTGGCGGGTCTTCCGGTGCGGTGGCTGGTGGGAGCGCGCAGGCTCCGTCGCGTGCTCTCCGCGGAGCGGCCGCGGGTCGTGTGCAACTCGTTGTTCGCATTGCCGTCCCTGCGGCTCGCCGTGCTCGGCACGTCCCACCGTGAACGTACCGGGTGGCTGGTGCACGACACTCTGTCCTCCCGTAAGCAGCGCATCGTCGCCCGGATGGGCAGGGGTGCCGTGGGTGGAGCGGTCGCCGTCTCGCGGGCCTCGGCCGTGCCGGTCCGTGAATGCGGATATCCGGTGGTCGTCGCACCGCACGGCGTCCCGATCCCGCCTGTTCCGTCCCGGTCGACATCTCCCGAGGACTCGACTCCCGATGCCTCGACCGTGCGGGTGGGCATCCTCGCGTCGGTGACGGAATGGAAGGGACACCGCGTCCTTCTCGAGGCGGTGGCCGAGGTGCCCGGGATCCGTCTCGATGTGGCGGGGGAACCGTTCCCCGGCGACGAAGCCTTCCTCGACGAACTGCGGCGTCGCGCACACGCCCCCGACCTGCGCGGACGAGTGTCGTTCCTGGGTCGGGTCGATCCCGCCGAGGTCTTCGCGGTGTGGGACGTGATGGTCTCCGCGAGCACCTCGCCGGAGGCGGGGCCGCTGGTCGCACTGGAGGCGATGGCGCACGGTGTGCCCGTCGTCGGCACCGATCACGGAGGGACCGCCGAGCATCTGGCCGACGGCGCGGGACTGCTCGTTCCGCCCGGCGATGCGAAGGCTCTGGCAGAGGCGTTGCGGCGACTGATGTCCGATCCCGACCTGCGGAACGACATTGCCGTCACCGCGCGTCGCCGGGTGGAGGAGCGCCACGACATCGAAGTCACGTTGCCGGCCATGGTGAACGCCTTGTGGGCGACGGGCGTCACATCGTGAGGCGGCCTCGAGTATTGCTTTTGCAACCATGTTGTGATCGCCGATGTTTGGTGTTCCCGGCGGATTCGCGCACACTGTGAGCCATGTGGGTGTGGATCGCATCGGCGCTGGCGGCGTGGCTGGGCCTCTCGGCTCTCGGCGCGCTCGCGGTCGGTCGGTTCCTGTTCGTCTCCGAGAGGGAGGAACAGCTCGTCGAGATGCAGCGGGAGCAGCGCGATCCTGCGAATCCTCCCGTCGCTTCCTGACACGCCGGACGTCCGCCTGCGCGATACTCGCGAGTAACAATTTCTCGTGTCTAGACTCGGTTCCGCGTCGTCCTCCTGTCCCCCATGTGAGGACGGCCGCACGGGTCGGCTACCCCCCATCGCCGGTCCGTGCAGAAGCCCCGGCTGATCCACCACCACGATTGCCGGGGCTTCACCTATTCTCGGGCCTGTTTCCGGCGGAGATATCCTGTCGCTCATGACCGAGCAGGCTCCCTGCGTCGCGATCACCTATTGCACGCAGTGCAAGTGGCTGCTGCGCGCCGGATGGATGGCGCAGGAAATGCTGAATACCTTCGGTACCGCTCTCGGCGAGGTCGCGCTCGTTCCTGAGACGGGGGGAGTGTTCCGCATCGTTGTCGACAACACGGTCGTGTGGGACCGCAAGGAGGGCAAGGGTTTTCCCGAGACCGTCGTGCTCGAGCAGCGAGTGCGTGATCTCGTGGAGCCGGATCGTGATCTCGGGCATGTGGATCGGGCCGCCCGGGCCGATGCCCCACCTCGTCGCGACAGCAACGACATCTAGCGGTAACGTTCTCGTATATGTGCCCGCGTTCTACGCGCGTCGGGCACGGTCGACGGCGTGCCGCTCACGAAAGTGGTCGCCGACATCGAAACACGGGGAGGAAAATCGATGAATTCTGTTGCGAAGAAGGCTGCAGTCGCGGCCTCCGGTGCCGCACTGCTGGCACTGGTCGTTCCGGGCGTCTCGTCCGCTGCGGGTCCGAGCGTCTCGGCGAAGGCGGAGAACGGCGCCATCGTCGTCGACTTCGATCTGACGCGCGCCGACGTCGACCGCGGCGTCACCTGCGTCACCTACGTCCTGAAGCCGGGCACCGTCGACACGGCCGATCCGTCGGGTCGCATCGACGCGCAGCCCGCCGGCACGAGCTTCTCGGTGACCAACACAAGCACCTCGAGCGCGCTGTACATCAAGGACGGCGCACCCTCGCAGGCCGGCCCGGAGTCGATCACCGACGGCACCTACAACGTCTTCTGGGGCTGCCAGGACGCCTCGGGTGCGCAGTACGAGAACATCTTCGACGCGTCCGGTCGCCCCTTCACCGGTGGCATCTCCGTCACGGTCGGCGGCGGCGAGTCCGCACCGCAGGGCGAGTCGGCTCCGCAGGCACAGTCCGCGCCGCAGGCCGAGTCCGCGCCCGCACCGCAGGGCGAGGCCGCGCCCCAGGCCGACAATGTTCCGCCGGCCCCCCAGTCGCAGCCGGAGCCGGTCGACCCGCTCCAGTTCGCGATCAAGTTCCTGCGCGACTTGATCGGCGCCTACCTCTGATCGGAGTCCACACTCCGATCCGCACGTGACGGCATCGGCGGCACCCATCGGGTGCCGCCGATGCCGTTTTCGTGCCGACCCTGTAGATGTGGTCCGGGGTCGATTTCTGTGGCAGTGGAAGGAGAAGGGGTGGACGCCGCCTCGATCGCGACGGTTCTCGCATCGTCGCTGCAACTGCGACGTGCGTACGGCGCGAGTATGCGGCCGCTGACGTCCGGGGGCCACTGGTCCGAGGGTGACGGCTGGTGGATCGGCATCACCGCAGCCCCCGACCCCGACTACAACCTCGCGCTCGTCCACGGCGGCGACGTGACCGCTCACGCCCAGCATGTCTACGAGACGCTGACGGAGGCCGGTCACCCGTCGATCGTCCTGCTCGCCGGGGACGGCCTCGGCGCCGCCCAGGTTCTCGCCGACCACGGCTGGGTGTGTGCAGGTTCGCTGGACCTGACCTACCTCGTCGCCCACGACGCTCCGATCGATCCGGGCCTCCGGGTTCTCGGCGAGGACGACATGGTGCATGCCCGCGAACTCGCCGCCGCGACCTTCGGGATCGCCCCGGGGACCGCCGCGGTCGCCTACGCCGACGTCGTCGCCCGCACCACCGGCGTCGAGGTGATCGGGATCTTCGACGACGCGGATGCGGACGACGGGGCTGCAGCTCTGCAGTCGTGCACCCTGCTCGTCGACAGCGGACCGATCCGGACGGTGTGGTCGCTCGGCACCCGCACCGGCCGGCAACGTCGCGGATACGCGAACCGGCTGATCCGGGCCGGCGCCGCCCACACCCACACGCAGCGCGGCCCGGTCGCGATGTGCGGACTCACCAGGCCGCGTGTCACCCCGCTCTATCTCGCGGCCGGAGCGCGCGTCGCCGAGACCTGGCAGATGTGGTCCCGTCCGCGCTGGCTGCTCGGCAGCTGACGGACGTTCGGGTCGGTAACATTTGCCCGATTCGTCGCGACACACTGGCGACGTGCCCACTCCCCGGGGCGACAGCGAAAGGCCTGTGCATCGTGTCCGAACGAAGCATCCGCGACGCCGAACTGCGTCGTGAGCTCGGTGTTCCTCCCACCGTCGATCTTGTGGGGCATGCCCGCGATCTCGCTCGCGTGGCCGTGCCCGCCGCACTCGTCGCCGCGCTCGTCGCGGTCGCGGTCTTCTTCGTCCGTGACAGCGGCCCCGGGGTGTACGAGTCGTCGCTCGTCGCGGAGATCCGCTCGTCGGCATCCGTGTCCGGCAACGACGCGACCCTCGGGCAGCTCATCGCTCCCTATGTCGCGCTGTCGCAGGACTCGGCGGTCGTGGCCGCGATCGCAGCCGAGACGAACGAGGACCCCGCGAAGCTGCCGTCGAGGATCGACGTCGGCTACGGCTCGTCGCCCACCCTGCTCACCGTGACCGCCCGCGACGACTCGCAGGCCGACGCCGACCGGCTCGCGCAGACGGTCGTCACGCAGCTCGACCGCGCGCAGACCGAACGCAATCGCGTCGCCCTCGACGCGCGCATCGCCGAGCTGGACGCGGTCGTCGCCGGTCTGCGTGCCGACCTCGCCGCGAGTATCGCCACCGACGAGGAGGGCGTAGCCGATCCGGTGGTGCAGGCCGAACTCGATGCGCGGCTCGAGCAGCTCCGGCAGGCACGCTCGGGCGCGAGCCTCGAATACCTCCAGGTGCTGTCGATGCCCGCCGGTACCGGGACGAAGGTGTCCCCGATGCCGCGCGCCGAGGCCGCGGTCGCCTTTCTCGCCGTGTTCGTCCTCGTCGCCGAGTTGCTGGTCGCGCTGAACGGACGCTTCGGAGCGTCGAACAGCCCGGCCTGGGCCCGGCGGGTCGCGCGTCGCCACCGGACAGCTGTGCAGATCGAGCGCGACGATCGGGAGACGCTTCCTCTCGACACGATCGTCATGCTCGGACAGCGCGCTTCGCTCGGCGACCACATCCTCCTCCTCACCGGCGAGGGCGTGACCGTCGAGACCGACGCCTTCGGCGATGCCCGCGACCGGATCGTGTGCTGCGGAGTCGGGGAACAGTGGTGGACCCGCGCGAAGACCGAGGGGCTCGCGCTCGCCGTGATCGTGCTGCAGGCCGGGGCCGAGGAGCGAGCGCAGGCGGAGGACACACTGCGTGCCCTGGCCGAGATCGAGGTGCCCACGCGTCTCGTCCTGCTCGGTGCAGGACGCGAGTTGGTGCCCGTGCTTCCGGCCCGGCGCCGCGAAACGGCCGTGAAGGCGGTTCCCGAGCCCCCGGCTCCCGTCCCGGCCGCCGCACCTCAGCCCGCACCTGCACCTGCACCTGCGGCGCCTGCACCGCGACCAGTGCCCGACGACCGTCACCGGGCTCCGCAGCCGGTGCCGTCGCAACCCGAGTCGCTGTTCGTCCCGCCCCAGGATTCGGCCTACCGGCAGTACCGCTACGACGAAGGGCACGACTACGGATACGCCGACCAACAGAGCTACCGGGACGGGCACGCTCATCCCGAGCAGAACGGTTACGGCGAATCTCGGGAGACGTCGCGCTACTGACCGTGTTCCCGCCCGAGTTGAAGCTTCGCGCCGACAGGCTATAGTGATGGCGGTCACTCCAGGGGATGGGTTTGGCCTGCGCAGCCGAGCACATCGGCGTCACGACGAGGAAAATGATTTGTCTATCTGCATTGCCGGCACACCGCAGCACAGCACCGCGACGCCGGGAAGCACCGAATGGATCAAGGCTCATCTCGCCCGCATGGACGACGGTGCGGGCTCCGCATCGCCCTCCGAGGACGTCGCCACCGAGAGTGTCGTCGACGCGCGCCGTTAGGCTCATCTCCAGGACTGCACAGAGGACCAGCCGGGTACACGTGCCGTGAACCGGGCGACGGAGGGAGCGAGACATGAGGGAGTTGTTCCGAGGACAGCTCGACGACCTGGTCGAACGTCTCGGTGAGCTCGCCGCGGTCGCAGCCGAAGGGCTCGACCTGGCCACTCGCGCCCTGTTCGACACCGATCTCGACGCAGCCCAGGCCGCCCTCGATCTCGATGCACGGATCGCCGAACTCGACACCGACTGTGCCGAGCGAGCGGTGCGGATCCTCGCCCTGCAGGGTCCCGTGGCCGCCGACCTGCGGTTGGTCTTCTCCGCGGTTCGTATCACGGGCGATCTCACCAGGATGGGCGAACTGAGCCTGCACATCGCGCGGGTCGTACGGCGTCGCCATCCCGAGTCGCTGGTGTACGACCTCCTGCGCGACGATCTTCGCCGGATGGCCGAACTCGCCGCGCAGATCGTCGCGATCCTGCGCGACGCGTTCACCGACTTCGACCTCGAGACGATCAAGGGCACACACGCCATCGAGACCGAACTCGATGCGGTGCACTCGCGACTGCTCGCCCTGCTCGAGAGCCCCGAATGGGACGGCGACATCCGGACCGCGGTCGACACCGCACTCCTCGCGCGTTTCTACGGGCGGTTCGGCGACCAGGCCGTCGACGTCGCCGATCGGTTGATCTTCTTCGTCACGGGCCAACGACCAGCTGCCTGACTTCGCCGCGCGTACTGCCGCGAACCGTGCGATTCTCTCACCATGACCCGCGACGAGCGCCTCTCGGTCGGCGGTCCTGGGGTGCCCGGGTTCGACGACCTCGACTTCGATGCTCTGTCGGTGCGGTCCGGTGCCAAGTGGGCACGGGCGGCCGCCGACGGGCTGGCCCCCGCCTGGGTTGCCGACATGGATTTCCCGGTCGCACCGCCGATCGCGCGTGCGCTGCACGAGCTGGTCGACCGTAGCGATCTCGGCTATCCCGACTGGTCCCACGGGACGCCGCTGCGCGAGGAGTTCGCACAGCGCATGCGAACGCGCTACGGATGGGAACCCGATCCCGGAGCCGTGCGCGAGCAGACGGATCTCATCCAGGCGTTGCAGCTCGTGTTGCACCTGAGCACCACGCGCGGCGATGCGGTGGCGATCCAGACACCGAACTACCCGCCGTTCCTCGCGTCAGTGCGACGGATGGGTCTGCAGCAGATCGACTTTCCGTTCGTCGACCGGGGCGACGGGTGGGTGCTCGACTTCGATGTGTTCGAGCCGTTGGCGGCGCGTCGTCGTCCGCGGGTGCTGGTGCTCGTCAACCCGCACAACCCCACCGGACGGGTGCTCACGCGTGAGGAACTCGAGCGGATCGCCGATCTCGCCGAACGGTTCGACATGCTCGTCGTCAGCGACGAGATCCATGCCGAACTGATCTACGAACCGCACCGGCATATCCCGTTCGCCTCGCTCGGGCCGGAGACCGCTGCCCGCACGGTGACTCTCACCTCCGCCAGCAAGGCGTTCAATCTCGCGGGGATGCGGTGCGCGGTGGTGCACTACGGCTCCGAGGCCCTGTTGAAGCGCCGGGACGCGGAGCCGTTCGACCTGTACGGGACGGTCTCGGTGCCGGGCGTGGTCGCGACGCTCGCCGCGTGGCGCGAGGGCGGTGCATGGCAGCGCGACCTGCTGCAGGTCCTCGACCGGAACCGTCGACGGGTGGACGAGGTTCTGCGCGAACGGATTCCGGATCTGCGGCACCACCTGCCGCAGGGTACCTACCTGACGTGGTTGAACACCGGGCCGCTCGGCATCGACGATCCGGTGTCGACCGTCCGCGATCGGGGACGTGTCCTCGCCGACGGTGGGGTGCGGTTCGGGTCGGGCGCACGCAACTTCCTGCGCATCAACTTCGCGACGTCGGGGCCGATCCTCGATCGCATCCTCGACGGGATCACCGACGCGCTCGGTGCCTGATCGTCAGCACACCCCGTCACCACACCGCGTCGGCCGGGGTGTTCGTGGACTCGAGTGTGTCGTTCGCGGCCGCGCATCCGGAGGTCGCCGAAGCGACCACGGCGCGTGAGGGTTTGGCCGAGAAGTTCTGGTAGAGCAGCCCGAAGTTCTGCTCGACGTCGCCCTGGTTCGTCCCGCGGTCGCGCATCGAGTAGACGAAAACCTTCTGTACCCAGCCGAGCCGGCGGGCCTCTGCGATACCGTCGGCGATGATGTCGGCCTGCCGTTGCGTGCTCACCGCGTTCGAGGCGGTGCCGGTCGGGGCGCCGAACTCGGTGGCCCACACCGGTGTCGCGGCGTCGCCGTACTGCACCATGGTGTCGCGCATCAGACGCATGCGGTAGAAGGTGTTCCAGCTCTGCGTGCTCACATCGGACGGCAGTGCCGGATAACTATAGGGGTGGACGGAGAGGATGTCGAAGTACTGGTGCGCCCCGCGCGCGTAGAGCTGCTGCACGTAGGTGACGGGGGAGATGTCGGAACCGTTGTCCACCGCCGGTGCGAGTCCGCCGTTGAGGATCCGGGCATTCGGTTGCACGGACTTGACGGCCGGAGCGGCCGCGGCGAGCAACTCGACGTACTTGCCGACGTCGGGACGGGGACGGAAGAAGTTCGTCAGGTTCGGTTCGTTCCAGATCTCCCAGTGCGTCACGCGGGTCGAATAGCGCTGTGCCGCCTGCCGGGCGAAACCGGCGAAGGCTGCCGGGTCGGCGGGGTATCCGTGAGTGTCGCCGCCGCCCGCGACGCGCGCCCAGGCCGGGGTGTACGCGACGATGCCGACCACCTCGAGTCCGCGGGCCCGAGCACGATCCACCACACGGTCGGGCACCGACCAGTTCTGTTGTCCGCGGTTCGGTTCGATCACCGACCAGTCGATGTCCACGCGCAGCCACCGGGCGCCGACCGCCCGGATCGTGTCGAGTTCGCGGTCGAGTTCGGAGTCCGGCAGATACATCAGCGGTGCGCCGGCGGCGATGCCGATGTCGTCGGTCGCGCAGGTGGTCGGCGGAGGGGGTTGGGGCGGTGGAGCGCACGCTGCGAGTGCGGCGAGGGTGCACGAGAGGGCTGTGGCCAGTGCAACGTGTGCGAGACGACCCATCGACTCTCCTGATGTATCATTCGGACAATTCAGGCATCGGTCGTAACGTCGCGCCGCCGACCTGCGATTCTTGCGGTGGAGCGAGCGGCAGACCGACGCCGCGAATTCACTGTAACGAGCAGGAGGCCGGAAGATGCGGGATTCGTGGACCGAAGGTTCCGGTGCATGCGCACCGTGAATTTCGAGATCCACGACGAAACATCCGCAGTCCGGCTCTCCGCGGAATGGGACGATCTCGCCCAGGAGGTGGGTCGGCGCGTCGCGACCCGCCCCTCCTACGTACTGGCCTGGAATCGGATGGGGCGCGGCCGATCGGCCGTGTGCACCGTCCGGCGCGACGGGCGCCTCGTCGGACTCGCGCCCCTGCACGCCCGCACCCGTCTCGGGGTCACCGCTCTACGACTCCCGGCTCACGGCCTCGCCACGATAGGAACCTTCCTCGCGACCGACGAGGCCGCGCTCGCCGACCTGCTCGACGGCATCGCCGATCGGAACATGGCACTGCAACTCGACCACGTCGATCTCACCGACCCTCTCGTCGAGATGCTGCATGCCTCGCCTCGCTGGAGCATCGACATCGCCGGAACCGAGCGGTGCCTGACCGTCGATGTCGCCACCGGTGCCGGCGCCGAATCGCTGCGTGGTCGGCGCACACTGAGAACACTGTCTCGGCTCGAACGCTCGCTGGAACGCGAAGGCACCCCGGTCTCCGTCGAAGTGGTGCGCGATCCGGACCATCTCGCGCAGAGGTGGCGCGATATCGCCGCGATCGCCGCGGCCGCCGACGCACACAGCGGGCGCGACAACTTCTGTGCGCCGCCGTTCACCGCGTTCACCCGGCCGCTGCTCGACGCCGAGGCCCGCGCCGGCCGGCTGCTCATCGTGGGCCTGCTCGTCGGCGACCGATGGACGGCACATGAGATCATGTTCCGCACCGGGACCACGGCCGAGATGTGGTTGAGCCGCTTCCATCCCGAGGTACGCCGCTACCAGCCCGGCCAGTTGCTGCAGCGCCACCTCGCCGACCGCCACGACGAGCTGGGCATCGACCGCTTCGACTATCTGCTCGGCACATCGGAATTCAAGGAGCAGTGGTCGAACGGTGACTACCGGGTGGGGCGGATCGTCGCCGTCCCCACCTCGCGACCGCACCACCGATGGACCCTCCGCGCCGCGGATCTCGGAGCCGACCTCGTCCGTCCCCTGCGCCTGGCGGCGCGCGATGCTCTCACGTCGAACCGCTGCTGATCAGAGGCAGCCGGGAATGACCGCGGCCGTGCGCAGCACGTCCCAGGCCGGCTTGGGCGACCCGTCGTGTGTGAGGACCCCGAAGTTCTGTTCGCGATCGGCCACCTCGGTGCCCCGGTCGAGGAGGCTGTAGACGAACAGCTTGTCGACGAAGCCCAACGCGCGTTGCTCGGTGATCCCGTCGCGCAGGATGTCGGCCTGCTCCGTGGGCCCGACCGCGTCGGTGTCCGTGCCCGTCGGTGCCCCGAACTCCGTTGCCCAGATGGGCTTGTCGGAATCCCCGTGCTCGACCATGACGGTGCGCATCTCGCGCATGCGGTAGAAGGAGTTCCAGTCGGAGGTCGAGGCGTCGGACGGGAGAGCGGGATAGCTGTAGGGATGCATGCCCACCACGTCGAAGGCCGGCGACACGCCCTGATCGTACAACTCCGTGAGGAAGGTCGTCGGGGCGATATCGGAGCCGTTGTCGGTGCCGGGGGACAGGCCGCCGGTGATCACCACCGCCCCGGGGTCGACGTTGCGGATCGCCTCCGACGCCGCCACGAGCAGGTCGGCGTACGCGCCGACGTCGGGTTGCGGGGTGAAGAAGGCCGTCAGGTTCGGCTCGTTCCAGATCTCCCAGTGCGTGACTCTGTCCGAGTAGCGATCGGCGACGTCGCCTGCGAAGCGCCCGAATTCGCCGGGGTCGGCAGGCATCCCGTGCGGATCGCCGGGGTCGGCCTCCGACGTCCGCGCCCAGCGCGGAGTGTGGGTGAGCAGGCCCAGCACCTGCAGGTCGTGCGCGTCGGCCGCGGCGACGACCCGGTCGGTGCCCCTCCAGTCGAAGCGTCCGCGCGCGGGTTCGATGATCGACCAGTCCATGTCGAACCGGATCCAGCCGGCGCCGCTGTCGGCGACCTTCGACATGTACGCGTCGAGGTCGTCGGCGTCGAGGGAGTCGAGACCGGCTCCCGTCGCGACCCCGAGACTGTCGGCGGTCAGATCTGTTCGGCAGTCGCGTGCCTCGGTGCTCTGGGTACACGACAGAGCGAACACACCGACAAGGGTGAGAACGGCGCGGAGCGGCATGGACCGCGACACGCGACGCGGCATCGACCGCGAAAGGGACACTGCAACCTCAACGGGACTTGACGAGACCGGCGAGGCCGAGCCCGCCGGTGATGGGAAGGACATGGGTTCCGGCCAGAACACAGACAGCCGAGAGGACAGCGGTGACGGGCCAGGGAAGATCGTAGCGTTCCGCGAAGAGCGACATCCACACGGCCACCGAAACACCCAGCATCGCGATCGCCATGGTCTGGGTGAAGGGGAACAGACCCCTGATCCGGACGCTCCGGACCACCACGATCCAGATCGCGACGAGCATCGCAGCCTCGGTGAGCACCGTCGCCAGCGCCGCCCCGTCGAACGACATGCGGGGGATGAGGACGAGGTTCGCACCGATGTTCCCGGCGAGCGCGGCCAGTGCCACCCACGGGTAGACGCGGTGGCGTCCGGTCGCGATGAGCACCATGAGACCGAGTTCGGTGAGCATCGACAGAGCGCTGCCGAGCACCAGCATGCGCGAGGCGCCGGCCGCCTCGGCGAACCGCTCGCCGTAGAGGAGGGACAGCACGCCGTCAGCCGACGACCAGAAGGCCGCGGTAGCGGTCGCGCCCAGTACCGCGAGGAGCATCGCCGCTTCCCGCGTGCGCTGCCGGAACATCTCGCTCTGCGCCGGCCAGGTGGCGACCAGCAGCGTGGTCACCGGACCCACGACGGTCGACGACACCATCGACAGGAGGTCGGCGAACTTGTATCCGACGGTGTAGAGACCTACCGAGTCGAAAGTGTCCATCCGCCCGAGCATCAGCACGTCGATCTTCGACAGCAGGGTGAGCAGAGCGAAACCGATGCTGAGGGGGATGGCCTCGACGAGCATCTCGCGCCACCGCCACAACTGGGCACGTGCGGCGGGCAGGGGACCGGCCTTGCCCGCTCGCACGCCGCGCACGAGGATGCCTGCGCCGACGACCTCGTTGATCACGGCCGGCACGACGAGCACGAGCAGCACCGGATTCCACAGCACCGCGGCGATGGTGGCGATCAGCTGCGCGAGCTGGCCGAAGGTCTCGGCGACCGCGACCGACGCCATGCGTAGTCGACTCTGGTACATCACCGACAGGGCGTTGTTGGGCGTCGCGATCACCACGACGAGACCGGCGATCACCGTCGCCCAGACGACATCGGACGAGTATCCGAGCAGCAGCATGTACCCGATGGCCAGCGCGTACCCGAGCAGACCGAGCACACCGCGCAACGCGATGAACGCGGTGGTGACGTAGGAGACCTCCCACGGATTGCACTCGACGAGCTTGGCGAGCACCACTCGGCCCACGCCGAGATCGGTGACGACGGACAGCAACCCGAGCAGGCCGAAGACGAAGGAGAACTTGCCGAAGTCGTCCGGTGCCAACGCGCGGGCGACGATCATCGAACCGGCCCAGCCCATCGAGGCGACGGCCAACCGGCTGCCGAGCATCACGACGGTGTTGCGTCGCGCGGCCCGCCCGTCGAGCTCCGGGGTCTGCGGTTCGTGGAGAGTACCGCCGGGGTCGTGCGCCGCGACGATCCGCTCCATCACGACGGTTTCGGCCATCCGGTCGGCCAGCGAATGTCTACCCACGCGACGGCCTCGTCAGATTCTCAGGCCCGCGGAGCGGTAGGCATCGCGCGTGAGCTGGGCGGTGCGCGTCCATGTCGAGGTCGCGGCGACCTCGCGTCCACGGGTACGCAGCGCATCCGCGGTATCACGGTCGTGGACGACGACGCGCAGGGCCGCGGTCCACGAGGTCACGGTGTGTTCGGTGACGAGCAGCGCTCCGTCGTCGACGACGTCGGGCAGTGCACCGACAGCGCTCGTCACCACCGCCCCACCACACGCCATCGCCTCGAGCGGCGGTAACCCGAAACCCTCGTAGCGTGAGGCGTATGCGACGGCGGTCGCTGCGGCGTACAGCGCGGGAAGGTGTGCGGTGGGAACGTAACCGAGACCGATCGAACCGGCCGGTGCGTGGGGTCCGGTGGATCCGGCTCCGGCGAGCACCAGCGGGACGTCGAGGATACGGCACGCGTCGGCGACGAGCGCGACGTCCTTGCGGGGTTCGACGGTGCCGACCTGCAGGACGAACAGTTCGGGCAGCCGGTAGACCCGGTGGATGTCCCGCATCTCCTCGGGAGTGGGAGGTTTCGCCCACGCCGCGGGGGCGAGCGGGGTGACCGCCGCGTCGCGGCCGCACAGCGCGTGGAGACGTTCGGCGGTGAAGTTCGAGACCGCGACGAGCACGTCGGCCCGTCGCATGGCATCGCGCAGCAGTGCGCGCTCACCGGCGGCGCGGTACTTGCTGAACGCCCACGGGGTGTCGAAGACGGCGAGATCGTGGAACGTCGAGACGGTGACACCGGAACACAGGACGGGCAGGTCGACGTCGAGGCTGTGGAACAGGTCGACCCCGCGGACGGGCATCTTGGCGTACAGCATCCGCCGCACCCCGTCGGCGACCGGTCGTACCGACGGGGTCACGCGAGGGGGCAGTTCACCCACGGCATCGCACTGCACCGTCGCGCGCAGCGCAGCCGAGGGGAACAACGGGTCGAGCGCGGTCAGCAGCTCGCGGACGTAGGTCTGGACTCCACTGCCGGACGGACGGAGTGCGAGGGCGCCGAATCCGATGCGGTGAGCGAGCTTCGGTGAGGTGACCAGTGTTGCGTCAGTGCGCATCCGACAGTTCCTAACAGTAGCCAGAAATAGACGTCGAGAGGGAAGATCTCGAGATAGGTCGCCACGGTGGAGGCGACCGCCGCCGCGACGATCGTGCCGCTCACCCCGAGTGCGAGTGCGGCGTCCTGCCCGCTCAGCACCCGGGATGCACGCAGCGTCGAGACCGCGGCGCACACGAGTACGAGGACGAACAGCCACACGCCGATCGGGCCGAGTTCCACGGCGAGCTTCATGTAGTAGTTGTCGGGCTGATAGGGCATGAACCCGAACTGCACGGCCGCCGTGTACGACAGTTCCGACAGCATCGGGTTGCTCTGGGCCACCGTGTCGGCGGCAGCCGAGCCGGTCGCGCCGAGACCCTGACCGAAGGGGTGCACCCACAGCGACGACAGGGTCTGCGACCAGCCGTCCCCGCGCTCACCGAGGCTCGACGAGGAGAACAGTGGAGCGAGAATCGAACTCGGCACGGCGAAGAGGACGAGCGGTGCGAGCGCCGCGGTGGCGCCGAAACCGAGGAGCAGGGTGCGGTAGCGGTGGACCGCCAGCCACAACAATGCGACGGCGAGACCGATGTAGCTGGCGCGCACGATCGTCACACCCATGCCCAGCACCATGATCGGTGTCGCGCACAGGAACAGTCTGTTGCGGAGCCGGTGCGGATCGGCGAAGGAGACCGAGCACCCCACGATCAGTCCGATCATCACGAACAGGCCGAAGGCGAAGGGTGTCGTGAACGTGCTGAAACTGCGCAGGATTCCGCCGCTGATGCGCAGATGCTCGTCCCAGCGGTAGCCGAGTTCGGCGAGTCGCTCACCGCCGATCACCTGTTGTGCGAGTCCGACGACGGCGGTGACGGCCGTCGTGCCCATGAGGATCGTCACCAGGTGGTCGCGGTCGCGGGCGTCGAACGGTGCACGCCACAGGATCACCGGGATGACGAGGTAGAAGTAGGTAATCTTGATGGCGATGATGCCGGCGAGCCCCGAGACGAGCAACGCCGACAGGACTCCGATTGCCACCCATGCGACCACGGCCGGCCACCACGGATAGGACGGTGCCGGCAGCCGCCGTCGGTGGGGGCTGACGAAGGTCGCGGCGAGGGTGAGGAGCAGCAGCCCCTCCTTCCACGGCGACAGTGATTCACCGCCGGGGACGATCGCGAGCAGGCCGTGGAACGGCGTGAGCGCGGCGATCGCCAGCAACCCGCGTTGGGGTCGTCGCCAGAGCAACACTCCCAGCACGAGCACGACCGGAACGGCGAGTATCAGCACAGGAGTCATGAGACGTACTCGTCTGCAGCGGGATCCGCGGTGCGGGACCCGAAACGGGAGAGCACGGTCGAGGTGACCGCCGTGCGGAGGAACTCGCGCCCGTCCCGCTGCCGACCGCTGTGCTCACCGACCTCGCTGGTGAGGATGTCCCCGGTGAAGCCCCGTCGGCGCAGGCGGCGAAGTCCTTCTTCTCCGCGCTGGGTCAGGAACCACCGGTGGTCCTCGGCGGACAGCACGACCGTGGTCGACACACCCGCGCGACGCAGTGCCTCCAACCCGACCTCGGGAACCTGGGTCACGCCGATTCGGCCCAGCAGCAGCCACAATGGATAGGGCAGGTACTTCTGCGCCCACGGTTTGATGCGGGCTCGCAGGGAGATCGTCTGCGGTTCCGCCGGGGTTGCGATCGCCGGAACATCGGGTGCGTTCGGACCGAGATCTGCGCGCAACGACTTCCGGCGGTGGGTGCACCACAGGATCACGTTCACGAGCACGGCGGAGTGTGCTGCACCCCGGAGGGTGACCCACGACGAGTACCACGCACCCGAACACAGGCCGATCACCACGAGGTCCTGCGGATCGATGCCGAGGGCGGCGACAGCATCGAGGGCGTCGCGGTCGGAGTCGTCGGAGTACAGCGGCGTGGGCGTCGCCCCGTGTGCCGTGCCGGTATCGCCGACCCCGGTCCGGTCGAACCGGATAGTGGAGATGCCGTGCGCGGCGAACTCGCGTGCGAGCTCGACCCAGAGACGACTCGGGCCGAGTCGGTGCTCGTAGGCGGTGCCGAAGAACAACACCGTCGGGATGGACCGGCGCGGGGCGCCGAACCTGTCGGTGCCGAACCCCTCGGTGCCGAACCCCTCGGTGTCGAACCATTCGGGGGCGACCCCGTGCGTGCGCAGCGCGAACATCTCGTTCGGGCCGAGATATTCGACGCTCTCGTGGATCGGGAGCCCGGAGTCGGTGGTCGCGACGACCGCGCGGCCGCACTCGGGGAAGTGGACCTCGCGGGTGGCGGCCGACGCGCCCGCAACTACCCAATCGGCGATCCGGGTGAGCTGCTCGGTCGGGATCGCGGAGTGGAGTGTGCTGGGGGTGACGAAGGATTCGTGGGCGTCGAGGGAGAGCTCGTCACCGCCGAGTGCGGTGGCGAGCGCCGACACCGCGGCGGTCTCGCGGGCTGTGGGTCGGGTCGCGAGCAGGGTTCGTGTGCCGTTCAGCGACCTCGGATCGATCTTCAGGGCGCCGAGCGCGTCGGCAGCTTCGGGGGCGAGAACCCCGCCGACGATCGAAACCCGGGGGTCTTCGGGATCGTCGGCGCCGAGGGCGAGACGGTAGAGGGCGCGTTGTTCGCGCAACATAGCTCGGCCCGAGACGATCGGATCCCACAGCACGACGGCGTCGGCCGGTCCGCACTCGGGCAGTGCCGTCGCCGCGATCAGTGCGCCGGTGCGCAGTCCGACGACGGTGATGTGCTCGGCGCCGCTCGCGCGGGCCGTCTCCACTGCGGTGACGACGCTGCGCTGCCATGCCGCGACCGCGTCGGGCGAATCCTGATCGCCGGCCGAGTCTCCGGTGCCCGTGTAGTCGAAGCGCACTGCCGCCAGTCCCCGCTCGGCGAGTTGCTCGGCGAGAGCCTTGACGCCTCGATAGGTGTCGAGGTGTTCCTTGCCGAGGGGTGGGCACAGCACCACCGCGCCGCGCGCGCGGCGGTCGGCAGGAAGGTGGACGTGCCCGAGGATCGGGGACGCAGGGTCGCCGAACCACGACGCGTGTCGCACATCCACTCCGTGACCTCCACTGTCGAGGGGGTGAAAGAGGGGGTGATTTCCCGCCCCGTCTCGGACCCTGAATCGTCTTGCCGTTCGGACGCATTCGTATCGAGGGATTGTGCCGACCCGTTACCTCTCGGCGCCGGCAGGGTCATAAAGTACCCTCCCGATCGGCTCGGGGTCTTCGGAGGGATGGCTGTGCCTGGAATCTTGGTGCACGAATGGATCGCACGCGACGGAGGTTCGGAGAAGGTTCTCGACGAGTTCGTCCGCACCTTTCCCGACGCCGACGTCCTGTGCCTGTGGGACGACGCCGACCGGTATCCGGGGCGGACGGTGCACGAGAGCGGTCTGGCACGCACACCCCTGCGTAGGAGCAAGGCGCTGGCGTTGTCGGCCATGCCGTACGTCTGGCGTCGCCGACCCGGTTCGTACGACTTCGCCCTGGTCAGCTCGCATTGTTTCGCCCACCACGTGACCTTCCGGGGCGCACCGAGCGGATTCGAGAAGTTCGTCTACGTACACACTCCGGCGCGCTACCTGTGGAATCCGGAACTCGACGATCGGGGTGCCTCGGCCGCGGTGCGGTGCGCGGCACCTCCGTTGCGTGCCCTCGATCGGCGTCGCGCGCGGGAGGGTGCACACTTCGCCGCGAACAGCGATTTCGTGCGTCGCCGCATCGAGCAGGCCTGGGGTGTCGAGGCGCGTGTGATCTTCCCTCCCGTCGAGACGGCCCGCATCTCGTCGGTGCCCGACTGGCGTGACGAACTGTCCGCCGCCGAATCCGCCCTGCTGGAGGGGCTTCCGGAGACCTTCGTGCTGGGGGCGTCGAGGTTCGTGCCGTACAAGCGACTGGATTGGGTGATCCGGGCAGCCGACCTCGCCGGGGTGCCGGCGGTGATCGCGGGATCGGGGCCGGAGGAGGGCCGGCTGCGGCAGCTCGCCGACGAGGCGACGGTGCCGGTCCACGTGCTCGCTCGACCGTCGGACGCCCTGCTCTACGCGCTCTACCAGCAGGCCCACGTCTACGTCTTTCCTGCGGTGGAGGACTTCGGGATCATGCCCGTCGAGGCACGTGCGGCAGGGGCGCGTGTGGTCGTCAACGCGCTCGGAGGTGCTGGTGAGACGGTTGCCGAGGGGGTCGACGGGTTGTGTTTCCGCGAGGACAGGGTGGAGGCGGTCGCCGAGTGCATCGCCGCGATCGACGGTGTGCCGAAGGGCCGTAACGAGGCCGTCGCCGCGCTGTCCTCGGAAAACTTCCGGCAGCACATCCGCGACTGGGTCGGGGAGGGGATCGGAACGGCGTGACTCACATCATACTACCGACGAGTAGGCGAACTCTTGTCGCCGGTTCGTCTCTGTTGTACCTTTCTCCCGGGTCGGGGGCCTGCTGATGGGGTTCGATGGGGGATCGTCATGGCTCACTGCCGCCGGCCGAGCTGCGTTCGTCGCCGCTTCATGAATGTGTTCTTTGCTGAAGTAACTACGCGCACAAGTAATTCGAGTTACGCGTAGCTTCTTCGCTTCAGGGTGGAATCACCCGCGTCACTGTGATCCGTTGCACTGAAACAGGATTCGCGTTCCTTCGAGAAAACGGACATAATCACCGAATCGTTCATCTGGCTGTCGGGGCCACTTCGCGTGGAGTAGGCAAGCAGGAGAAGTATGGGGATCGGACCCGAGTTGGCGCGCCGCAACGCGCCGACCCACGACACGAGCGACGGTCACGGAAGTGTCCCGCGCAGACAATGGCAGCGCACCTATCTCCGGTCGCTGGCGATCACCGACACGACGATCGTCGTCACGACCGTCGTCCTGGCGCAGGGGGCCGGGACGATGATCGGTGGACCGGTCGACCCGGGGTCCTCGGTGACCCGGGGACTCGCCTCGGCGATCGTGGTGGCCGGCCTGTGGCTTGCGATTCTGGCACTCAACGGAACTCGCAAGAAGCCGATCGTGGGCAGCGGCGAGGAGGAGTACCGGCTCGTCACGAGGGCGACCCTGCAGACCTTCGGTCTGCTCGCGATCGCCTCGTTCCTCGTCGACTCGTTCGCCACCGACCTCGACACGATCCGGGTTTACGTGTTGCTGGCCATGCCGGTCGGCCTGGTCGTTCTGCCGCTCGGACGTCGATGGTGCCGTCGTTCGATCGAACGCCGGCGTGTGCGGGGCGAGTTCCGGACCTCGGTGCTCGTCGTCGGCTCCGAACGCGCGGTGGATGCGATGGTCGGATCGTTCGTCCGCGACACCTCGGCCGGATACCGCGTCGTCGGTGTGTGCACCACCGGGTACACGGGGGAGAGCGGGCGCACCATCACCGTCGCCGGACAGGAGATCCCGGTACTCGGTGCGGAAACCGACGTGATCAACGCCGTCAAGCTCTCCGGCGCCGACACCGTCGCGATCGCTGCCGGAACGCACTGGGGGAACGGTGATATCGGCGAGCTCGCATGGGAACTCGAGCCGTATCGCGTCGATCTCGTGGTGGCTCCCGGCGTCACCGACATCGCCCTGCCGCGACTGTCGATGCATCCCGTGGGTGGGTTGCCGTTCGTGCACGTCGAGGAGCCGCAGTACCGCGGGTCGCATCGGATCGCCAAGACGACCTTCGACCTCGTGTGCGCGGTCCTCGCTCTCACGATCGCGGCGCCGGTCATGCTTGTGGTCGCCGCGCTGATCAAACTCCAGGACGGCGGTCCGGTCTTCTATCGGCAGGAACGCGTCGGCCTGGGCGGCACCGTCTTCCGGATGTGGAAGTTCCGATCGATGGTCGTCGATGCCGACCGGATGGTCGATACGGTCCGCGCGCAGACCGGTCAGGAGGACGCGACCTTCTACAAGTCGGCCCGCGACCCGCGGATCACGCCGGTGGGACGGTTCATCCGCCGCACCAGCATCGACGAACTGCCACAGCTGTTCAACGTCCTCGCCCGCGACATGAGTCTCGTGGGGCCGCGTCCCCTCGCGGTGGGTGAGGGTGAGAAGATCCCGGGCTTCGTTCCACGCCGCATCCTGGTGCGACCCGGCATGACGGGATTGTGGCAGGTCTCCGGGCGATCCGACCTGTCCGAAGCCGACCGCATCCGCCTCGATCTGTTTTATGTGGCGAACTGGTCGATGGTGCAGGATCTGCTCATCGTCGTGAAGACGGTGCGCGCGGTGCTCGCGAGCGACGGCGCCTACTGACCCGACCGCAGTGCGGGGTTTCGTAGCCGGTGGGCAGGGAACCCTTCGACTTCGCCCTGGGATCTGCAGAAGGAGTCGAAGGTGAACACGTCCGTGCGGGGTTTCCAACCCGATCCCGACGACATCCCGCTGATCACCTCGCTCGACCAGCTCGCCGACGTCGCGACGGATCCGCTGCTCTACCTGCGGTATTCGAAGGGTCCGGCGGCGGATGCCGAGGACGGGCCGAGCCGCGATCGCGAGGCGAACGTGACCCTGCCCGGGCTCGTCGCCACCACCCTCGCTCCGGAGCCGTGGTGGCGCCGGCCCGTCAAGGACTGGGTCGCCCGCCGTGTCTGCACGTGCACCGGGTTCGGCGACGAGGACGGTCGGTTCGTCTGGATCCTCACGGGCAGGATGGTCGGGCGCGGTCCCGGCCACGAACCGTTGCTCCCGACCTGCAGAACCTGAAACGGGGACGTCTGTCCCTCGACGACCTCATGGCCGCCGCGCGTCAACAGGGCATCCGGCGGTTCGCCGACATCGACCTCGCGGTGCTCGAGACGAACGGGAGGATCTCCTTCTTCGCCCGGACGAGCGCTCAGGACGGCGCGCCGGAGGAACCCGACCCGGCGTGACGGGGTGCCGCGCCGTCCTGACGCTCAGGTATTGCGTCCGGTCAGTGCGTCGCGCAGTCGGTCCACCATGCCGACCCCCGGTCCGACGGTCTTGTGGAACAGTTCGGAATGCGGCGCGGACGGATGCGGCCGGGTCGGGGCCAGCTTCTTGGCGGCCTGTACCTTGGTGCCGACCTCCACGAGGGTGTCCTGCCCGAGATGCGTCCTCAACGCCGGGAACTGGTCGGATTCTTCGTCGTTCGCGTGGTGGCGCAGAAGATCCTGCAACTTCTTCACCAACGTCGTGAACTCCGCACTCGATGCTCCCGCGCCCTCGAGTTGCTTCATCACCTGCACGATCTCGTCGTGCTCCTCCTTGTCGAGTTCAACGGCTTCCGTGCCGCCGGAATTCGGTCCCTCGTGGGCGGTTTCGGTCATCGATGTCTTCTTCGAACGGTCAGGATCGTCCGGTATCGCCGGTCTCGTCCGGTTCGTCCTCGCCCTCCGCCTGGTCGGGCTGCTGCGGAGCCTTGGAGAGGAGGTTGTCGGGATCGGCGTCGGGATCTTCGGCTGCGTCGTACGGATCGGCAGAACCGTCTGTGCTGCTCATGTACCAAGGGGTTCACCACTACCGGCGAGGGCAAACACTCCGGCGACCGACGGGGATTCGCATCCTGCCGGGGTAGGTGGTTCGGGGAGCCGGGCGGGGGTAGTCCTAGGGAGACCGCCTTTCACCGAGAAATGTTCGGAGGAAGATCATGACTGGACCGCACGACACTCCCGATCTCGACGACGTGATCGACCCGACCGAGTCCGCGCCCAAGGATCGGCGCGAGCACGGCAAGTCGCCGGACCGCGTCGACGACGACTATCTCGAGTACCGCACGGAGCAGGAACGCATTGCCGCCGGCGTCGAGGACTACGACCCCGATCACGTCCCACCCGCAACCGAGTAGCCGCTGCGTTACAGACGGATTCTCGGCGAACCATCGGAAGGAGCAGAGAGATGGAACGAGGGAGCGACAAGCACGGTCCGAAGAAGGACGACGCGCTCGCAGAGGAAACCGAAGGAATGATCCGCGCCAACCGTCCGACCCGCGCCGACGAGGCACGCGATCCGGAGCCGCCGGCCGACGACGATCCGGATGTGCGGCCCTGGCACACCGAAGGTCCGGGCGGCGGAGCTTCGGAGGGCGGGGGTCCGGAGGGCGGGGGTCCGGAGGGCTCTGCCTGAGTCGATGCGAGCGTGGCGCGTGGTGGAGCCCGGCCCCGTCGCCGGTCACCCTTTGCGGTTCGAATCCGTCCCGCTTCCCGAGACCGGACCGAACGATCTTCTGGTGCGCGTGCTGGCGTGCGGTGTGTGCCGCACCGACTTGCACGTCGCCGAGGGCGATCTCCCCGTCCACCGGGCGGGTGTCGTCCCGGGGCACGAGGTGGTCGGGGTGGTCCATCGAGTGGGGGAGGCGGTCGAAGGGTTCGCCGACGGCGACCGCGTCGGCGTGGCCTGGCTGCGTTCGACCTGTGGGCAGTGCCGCTACTGTCGTCGTGGCGACGAGAACCTGTGTCCGGATTCGAGATACACCGGTTGGGACGAGGACGGCGGGTACGCCGAGTTCGTCGCCGTACCGGCGGCGTACGCCCTCCCGCTGCCCGACGGATACGAGGACGTCGAACTCGCTCCGCTCCTCTGTGCCGGCATCATCGGCTACCGCGCGCTGAAGCGCGCCTCGGTTCCCGACGGCGGGAGGCTCGGCATCTACGGCTTCGGCGGCAGCGCCCACATCGCGGCGCAGGTCGCCCTGGCGCGAGGTGCCGAGGTGCACGTCATGACGAGGAGCGAGGACGCGCGGAATCTGGCCCGCGAACTCGGGGCCGCGTCGGTGCAGGGAGCCGCGGACGCACCACCGGTGCCCCTCGACGCCGCCATCCTCTTCGCACCCGTCGGCGACCTCGTGCCGCCTGCACTCGAAGCACTCGACCGCGGCGGCATCCTCTCGATCGCCGGCATCCACCTGACCGACGTTCCGCAGCTGAACTACCAGCGGCACCTGTTCTACGAGCGCGAGATCCGGTCGGTGACCGCCAATACCCGTAAGGATTCCCGGGAGTTCCTCGCGTTCGCCGGGCAGCACCGCATCAGGGTCGCGACGATGCGATACGGGCTGGACGACGCCGATCGCGCGCTGGCGGATCTCGCCGGCGACCGCGTGCGCGGCGCTGCCGTCCTCGTCCCCTGATGGTCCGGATCGATACGGTGCGCTCCGCCCGAGATCACCAAGTCGGGACTTTCTACCCTACGGGAACATCCCGCCCGGGACGACGATAATAGTGTCGGACCCAGGAGGGCCCCTCGGACTTCTCACCCACGAGGAGATGAGGACAATGTCGACATCATCGGCTCATTCTGCAATGCACACCCATCCCGACATCGTCGAGATGCGCGAACGCTACGACCGGATGGGCGAACAGCCCACAGTCCAGGTCACCGACGGATTGATGATGGTTGCCGGTCTGTACGCGGCGGCATCCGCCTGGATCATCGGCTTCGCCGATCAGACGGCACTCGCCACCACCAATCTGATCTGCGGCCTCGCGGTCGCACTGCTCGCCATGGCGCTCGGTTCGGCCTACGGCCGCACCCACGGCCTGGCGTTCGTCGCGCCGCTGCTCGGTCTGTGGTTGTTCGTCTCGCCGTGGCTGGTCAGCGGAGTAGATACCAGTACGTCCATGATCTGGTCCCACGTCATCGTGGGTGCGATCGTGTTCGTCCTGGGCGTGGCCGCGGCTGCGATGGGAACCGGCCTGATGGACCGTTCGCGTTGACGGTGCAGTAGCCCGGGATGCAGTAACCCGGGTATACGGGACCCGGACGGTGCTGCCGGCTGCATGTCTGAACCGGCAGCACCTCACCGGGTGCGGCGTCCGGACACCGATTCCGGCTACCGAGGGCAATACCCCTCGGTCGAACGCTGCAACCCCGTCGCCGCTTCGCTGCCACGATGCAGTATGCACACCGGTGAAGGCCGCGGCGCTCGTAGTGCGAACTCGGTGAGGTTCGAACGACAATTGCGAGAATCCATCGAGGAACTCGCTCGTGAGATGCACGACGACCGATGGCCCGCGTTCGCTTCCCGAGCGGCCCGTCTGGGTGCTTCGAGGGATGTCATCGGGCAGGCGAAGGGCGTTCTCATGGAACGCTTCGGCCTCGACGCGGAGAGCGCATTCGAAATGCTGCGCAGGTTGTCCCAGGAGCGCAACCAACTCGTGCGCGACCTTGCCGTCGAAGTGGTCGAGACCGCCCGACCTCCGCGTGAACGGTAGAGCGAATCCTCCCCAGGCGGATGCGCCGGATCGCCCGGAACTGAGCACCGTGCGCATCCATCCAGTGTGTCGTGCATCACATCTGATCAAAATGATGCGCTGGAAAATCTTATGTTGACGAGTTCGCCTAGCTCAATCAACTATTGCTGTACCAAATGACGCGATCGAAGTGGCGCAGACACAATCGGACGCCGCGACGAAGGACGGGTGGTACGCAATGACCGAGACCGTAATCCGGGAGAGCGAACGACTTCCCTACGACCTCGACGACCGATATCGCTCGGGCTCCGGCACCGTGCTGCTCACCGGCGTGCAGGCCATCGCCCGGCTGTTCGTCGAACAGCAGGTACGGGCCATGCGGGACGGTCGCCGGGTGGCGACCTTCGTCTCCGGATATCAGGGCAGCCCCCTCGGTGGTCTCGACAAGATGCTCCACGGCATGCCGAAGGTCCTCGCCGAGCACGACATCACCTTCGTGCCCGGATTCAACGAGGAACTCGCCGCCACCGCGGTGTGGGGCAGCCAGGGGCAGCTCGGCGCCGGCACGCCGACTCACGACGGCGTCGTCGGCGTCTGGTACGGCAAGGGCCCCGGCCTCGACCGCGCCACCGACGCGCTGCGTCACGCCAACATGTACGGCGTGAACCCGAACGGCGGCGTGCTGCTCATGGTGGGTGACGACCCCGCGTCGAAGTCGTCGACCGTGCCCGCCGTCAGCGAGCGATCCCTCGCCGCCCTCGGCATCCCGGTCCTGTTCCCGCGCAACGCCGCCGAGATCGTCACGATGGGCCTGCACGGCGTCGCGCTGTCGCGTGCCTCGGGCTGCCTCGTCGCCCTCAAGATCGTCGCGGACGTCGCCGACGGCGCCTGGTCCGTCGACGGCTCCATCTCCGACCTGCCCATCGCGGTCCCCGAGATCGAATGGGAAGGACGGCCGTTCGTCTACAAGCAGCGCCCCATGGCCGCGCCCGGCGACAGCGTCATCGCCGAGGCCGACCTCTACGGCCCGCGCTGGAAGATCGTCCAGGAATACGGCCGCCTCAACGGCCTCGACGTGATCGAGGTCGACCCGCCGCAGGCCCGCGTCGGCCTCGCCGCCACCGGCACCACCTTCGACGCCCTGCGCCAGACCCTGCTCGACCTCGGTGTCGACGACGCCGCGCTGCACCGCGCCGGCATCCGCCTGCTGCGCATCGGCATGCCGTACCCCATCGGTCCCGAGATCGTCCGCGAATTCGCCCGCGGCCTCGACGAACTGATCGTGGTCGAGGACAAGACCGCCTTCGTCGAGACCCAGATCCGCGAGATCCTCTACGGCACCGCGAACGCCCCGCAGATCGTCGGCAAGAAGGACGCCGACGGCCGCCCGCTCGTGCCGGTTGACGGTGAGCTCACCGCCGGTCGCCTGCGCGGCCCGCTGCGTCGCGTGCTCCGCGGCCACGTCGAACTCGGCCCCGCACCCCTGCCACAGCTGTCGCTCGAGGTGCTGTCGACCCAGCGCACCCCCTACTTCTGCAGCGGCTGCCCGCACAACCGATCCACCGCACTGCCGGAGGGTTCGATCGGCGGCGGCGGCATCGGCTGTCACACCCTCGTCACCCTGTCCGGCCGCAAGGACAGCGCCGTCACCGGCCTGACCCAGATGGGTGGCGAAGGTGCGCAGTGGATCGGCCAGGCGCCGTTCACCGACATCGGCCACATGTTCCAGAACCTCGGCGACGGAACCTACTTCCACTCCGGTCAGCTCGCCGTCCAGGCGTGCGTCGCCGCCGGCGTGAACATCACCTTCAAGCTGCTCTACAACGACGTCGTGGCGATGACCGGCGCGCAGGACGCCGAAGGCGCCCTGAAGATCCCGGCGCTGACCCACAAGCTCACCACCGAGGGTGTCCGCAAGATCATCGTCTGCTCCGACGAACCGAAGCGCCTCCGCAAGCGCACCCTTGCCCGCGGCACCGAGGTCTGGCATCGCGACCGGCTCGACGAGGCGCAGAAGCTGCTGCGCGAGATCGAGGGCGTCACCGTGCTCATCTACGACCAGCACTGCGCCGCCGACGCGCGCCGTCAGCGCAAGCGTGGCACCCTGCCCGCCCGCACGACCCGCGTCGTCATCAACGAAGCGGTGTGCGAGGGCTGCGGCGACTGCGGCGTCAAGAGCAACTGCCTGTCGGTGCAGCCGGTCGACACCGAATTCGGTTCGAAGACCCGCATCGATCAGACCTCCTGCAACACCGACTACTCGTGCCTCGACGGCGACTGCCCGTCCTTCGTGACCGTCGAGACGTCGCCGGAGAAGCCCAAGCGCCGCAAGGCTCCGACCCCGCCGCGCATCCCGGACGCCGCCATCGACACCCCGAAGGGCACCCGCAACGTCTTCCTCGCGGGCATCGGCGGCACCGGCATCGTCACCGTCAACCAGGTGCTCGCCACGGCCGCGCTACGCGCCGGATTCGAGGTCGAGTCGCTCGACCAGATCGGCATGAGCCAGAAAGCCGGCCCGGTGGTCTCCCACCTGCGCTTCGCCGCCGACGGACTCGAGCCCGGCAACCGCGTCGGCCCGGGCGGTGCCACCGCTCTGCTCGCGCTCGACCTGCTCACCGCGACCGAGCCGAAGAACCTCGCCTACGCGAACCGTGAGGAGACCGTGGCAGTCGCGTCGACGAGCCGCGTCCCCACCGGCGACATGGTCTACGACCGCTCTGTCCGGCACCCCGACGAGCACGACCTGCTCGCCCGCCTCGACACCGCGACCCGCACGACCGTCTCGTTCGACGCCCTCGCCGCAGCCCAGGCGCTGTTCGGTGAGACCTCGGCCGCGAACTTCCTCGTCGTGGGCGCCGCCCACCAGCTCGGCGGACTCGAGATCCCCGCCGACGCCATCGAGGAGGCCATCGAGATCAACGGTGTGGCCGTCGCGACCAACATCGCCGCCTTCCGCTGGGGCCGGGTGGCCGTCGCGGATCCCGCGGCCTTCGCCGCCGCGACCGAACCGGCCCGCCCGGAGCGCGTTGCCACCGTCGCGCCGGAGCGTCTGTTCGCCGGCACCACCTTCACGGGTGAGGTCGAGCGGCTCGTGCGGATCCGCGCCGCGTCGCTGATCGACTTCCAGAGCGAAGCCCTCGCCGCCCGCTACATCGCGCAGGTGCAGGCAGCCTGGGAGGCCGAGCGCCGCGTCACGAACCGCACGGACTTCAGCGAGGCCGTCGCCCGCGGACTGTTCAAGTTCACCGCCTACAAGGACGAGTACGAGGTCGCCCGCATGCTCGTCGACCCGGCCTTCCTCGACGAGGTGCAGGGCCAGGTCCCCGGTGGGCGCAAGCTCACCTACCGCCTGCACCCGCCGGCGCTGCGCGCACTCGGCCGTGAGAAGAAGGTCGGCTTCGGACCGAAATCGCATGTCGCGCTGAAGGCTCTGGCCAAGGCGAAGCGTCTGCGCGGCACGAAGCTCGATCCCTTCGGCTACGCCCACGTCCGCCGCGTCGAGCGTGCTCTGCTCGCCCACTACACCGCCACGATCCAGCGGCTCGCCGCCGATCTGGACGTCGACTCCTACGACCGCGCCGCCGAGATCGCGGCCCTGCCCGACATGGTGCGCGGCTACGAGGACGTCAAGCTCCGCTCCGTCGAGCAGTACCGGGCCCGCCTCGCCGAGCTCGGCATCGACACCGACTTCTGAAGCACGAACACCCTCTGCTGCAAAGGAACCCACCGATGACCACCTCTGCCCTCGACCTCCCCGAGTTCACCACGTCCGACGGCGTGTTCGGCCGCTCGGCCCGCCTGACCGACCGTCCGCACGAGCAGGTCGTCTTCCATCACGACGCGGCCACCGGCTTGCGCGCCATCGTCGCGATCCACTCCACCGCACTCGGACCCGCCCTCGGCGGCACCCGCTTCTACCCCTACGCGGACGAGATGTCGGCACTCGAGGACGTGCTGCGACTGTCGTGGGGCATGACCTACAAGGCCGCGGTGTCCGGTGTGAACCTCGGTGGCGGCAAGGCCGTCATCATCGGTGATCCGAAGATGGACAAGAACGACGAACTGCTCGCCGCCTACGGACGATTCGTCGAGTCACTCGGTGGTCGCTACATCACCGCCGCCGACGTGGGAACCCGCGCGGAGGACCTCGACGTGGTGGGCCGGCACACCGCCCACGCCGTGGGGCGCACCGTCGCCGCCGGCGGATCCGGCGACAGCTCGCCGCTGACCGCGCTCGGTGTCTTCCAGGCCATGCGTGCCGGCGCTCGGACGGTCTGGGGCGAAACGACTCTCGCGGGTCGCAGGGTCGGTGTCGAGGGTCTCGGCAAGGTCGGCTACGAACTCGTGAAGCTGCTCGTCGCCGACGGTGCCGAGGTGATCGTCTCCGACGTGAACCCCGCCGCGGTCGCCCGCGTGGTCGACGAGTTCCCGGCGCAGGTCACCGACAACGTCGTCGCCTCGTCCGCCGACGTCTACGCCCCGTGCGCTCTCGGCGGCACGCTGACCTCGACCACCGCTGCCCACCTCGACGCACGTCTCGTGTGCGGTGCGGCCAACAACCAGCTCGCGCAGCCCGAGGTGGAGGGCCTGCTGGGCAAGCGCGGAATCGTCTGGGTACCCGACTATGTCGCGAACGCGGGCGGACTGATCCAGGTCGCCGGCGAGGTCGACGGATCCGCCGCCGACGTCGTCCGCACACGAGTGGAGTCGATCTTCGAGCGCACCGCCGAGATCTTCGACGTCTCCAGCACTCTCGGCGTCACGCCGGGCGCAGCGGCCAACCGGATCGCCGAGCGCCGCATCGATACTGCCTGATCCGCACAGGGGAACTGATCCGCACAGGGGAACAAGGGGAGGCGCCGCGAGGTGCCTCCCCTTCTCGTGTCTTCAGGAGTTTCCGGCCGACGAGGAACGCCCGTGCCCCGCATTGCGGGTGATGTGCTCGACGAGTGGCTGCGTCCGGTACTCGATCGGCGTGGTGAGCGCGAGCGTCGTGGTGGTGTGCGCGACGCCCTCGATGGCGTGGAGCCGTTCGAGGACCAACAGGAGGTCCTCCTGGGACTGCGCCGCCATCCGGATCAGGAGATCCTCCCGGCCCGTTGTCGCGTGGACTTCCAATACCTCTGGGAATCGGCCTAATTGGGCGATCACATGCCCCATCTGTGCCTGGACGAGCTCGGCGCCGATGAACGCCTGCAGCGGCACACCCAGCTTCGGCAGGTCGACGACCGGTCGGTATCCGGTGACGGCACCGGACTCCTCGAGTTTCCTGATGCGCGACTGCACGGTGTTGCGGGCGACACCGAGCTTCGCCGACAGATCGACGATTCCTGCCCGGGGGTTGCGAGTGAGCTCTCCGAGGAGAGCTGCGTCGAGCCGGTCGAGACTGAACACGATGACACCCTTTCCGTTGTGATGCGCGTCACCACTCGAGCATAATGCTCAGCCGAACAGAAAGATATTGACACTTCACGAGCCAGTGCCATGATTGCTACATCAAATGCTCACGCAAACACTGCTTGCTGCAACGTAATGCGCGCGAAGTGAGCGACATGCCTACCCCTCGCCCGGACCGGGCGTGGCGGGCGCCGCAATCACCCCGAGGAGCACACAATGCCCGGAGTCGGCATCTGGCGGACCAAATCCGTCGAACAGTCGATCGCGGATACCGATGAACCCGGTTCGCGGCTACGACGAGAACTGACCGCCAAGGATCTGACCGTGTTCGGCGTCGCCGTCGTGGTCGGAGCCGGAATCTTCACCCTCACCGCCCGCACCGCCGGCAATCTCGCCGGACCGTCCATCTCGCTGGCGTTCGTCCTCGCCGCGATCGCGTGCGGTCTCGCCGCACTGTGTTACGCGGAGTTCGCCTCTGCGGTACCGGTCGCCGGCAGCGCCTACACCTTCTCCTACGCCACCTTCGGTGAGTTCGTCGCCTGGATCATCGGATGGGACCTGATCCTCGAGTTCGCCCTCGCCTCCGCGGTCGTCGCCAAGG
This sequence comes from Rhodococcus sp. GQ147, assembly GCF_059759155.1. NCBI lineage: Bacteria > Bacillati > Actinomycetota > Actinomycetes > Mycobacteriales > Nocardiaceae > Rhodococcus > Rhodococcus sp. GQ147. The sequence goes on along the minus strand of NZ_JCAXDU010000008.1, from coordinate 45,379 downwards.
GATGGTCGATGTATCTCGGGGGCATGTTCGGCGGGGACGCGTCGATCGACCTCGGACCGATCACGGTCGACTGGGGGTCGCTGCTCATCGTCGGCGCCATCACGATCATCCTCGCGATCGGCACCAAGGTCTCGTCGCGGGTCTCCGCCGTCGTCACCGCCATCAAGGTCGCGGTGGTCCTGCTCGTCATCGTCGTCGGCATCTTCTACATCGACAAGTCCAACTACTCGCCGTACGTCCCGCAGGCCGAAGAGGCGGAGAGCGCCGCATCCGGTCTGCATCAGTCGCTGTTCTCGGCGCTCACCGGCGCGGGCGGCAGCACCTACGGCTGGTACGGCCTCCTCGCCGCAGCGAGCCTGGTCTTCTTCGCCTTCATCGGCTTCGACGTCGTCGCCACCACCGCCGAGGAGACCAAAAACCCCCAGAAGGCCCTGCCCCGCGGCATCTTCGGTTCGCTGGCGATCGTCACCGTCCTCTACGTCGGCGTCACGCTCGTGCTCACCGGCATGGTGAAGTACACCGACCTGCGCACCGGCAGCGAGCTGGTCGGTGACGGCAGTGCCACGCTGGCCACGGCCTTCGAGGCACACGGCATCACCTGGGCGCAGATGGCCATCAATATCGGTGGCCTCGCCGGCCTCACCACCGTCGTGATGGTGATGATGCTCGGCCAGACCCGCGTGCTGTTCGCGATGTCCCGCGACGGACTCGTCACCCGCAAGCTCGCCGTCACGAACCACAAGGGTGTGCCCGTGCGCATCACCCTGATGGTCGGTGGTGTCGTGGCCGTCCTCGCCGCGGTGTTCCCGATGGGTGTGCTCGAGGAGATGGTCAACATCGGCACGCTGTTCGCCTTCGTCCTGGTCTGCGTCGGCGTGATGGTGCTCCGCCGTACCCGCCCCGACCTGCCCCGCGGATTCCGGGTGCCGCTCGTGCCGCTGGTCCCGATCCTCGCGGTCCTCGCCTGCGGCTGGCTCATGCTCAACCTTTCGGTCGAGACGTGGATCCGCTTCACCGTCTGGATGGTCCTGGGAGTGGCGATCTACTTCGTCTACGGTCGCCGCAAGTCGGTGCTCGGACAACGCCTGAAGCTCGAGGCCGCGCAGCAGGAAGCCGCGAAGCACGAAGCGAGGGAACCTGAACCGGTATAGATCCGTCGTCCACGAGCCCGCCCGCACCGAATCGGTGTGGGCGGGCTCGTGTGTTCCGGCGGTTCCGGGTACCCGACCGGAAGGAAAGCAGACACCGTCCGATCGTGACGCCGGAAGAGGAGGAGATGGCGCCGCAGTGCGCCCACTGTCACTGCCGCATCCTCGGGCACGGCGTGGAGTCGGCGGATGCCGTCTTCTGCTGCGCGCATTGTGCTCGTCAGGCCGGGCACGCCGAGCTGGCGGATCGTGCCTGACGGAAGAGTGCGAAGCGCGCGAAAGCGGCAGAACGGACTCTGCGAGTTGATCTTTCGGTGAACTCGAGAAAGACCTATGCACGCGAGTGAGCAGATTGCTCTATGCTGTGAACAGCGCCGCAGAGACGAAGGTCACAAGGGTTACCCGGCGTTTCGTCCGAACGCAGGACGAATCGGACATCGGGACCTGATTACCATCGATCTGCCCCTGTCGTCGGGGAGGCCGACAGGGAAGGGCCCCCGCCAGCGATTCGAGGGGAGGAGCCGGCGGGGGCCTCGCGCTGTATCTCCTGTGTCGGGGAGGACTCTAGGGAGACACGGCCACCTACGCCGTGGCCGCTTTGGAGCTTAGGTGACAGCTGGGCACTCGTCCAGAGTCGATACTGAAACGAGACCTGAGAATCTTCTCGGGGTCGAACCGCGACGTTCATCCTGCTTTGCGGCGGATGGGGCCCGTTTCGACGTCGCTTTCCGCCGGAAAGACGGGGGTCGGCATGGCTCTGGACCCGTCGGGATGCCTGCGGTACGACGCCGGTCGCTGCGAACGCCGCCGTCGCCGACGGTTCCGCGTCGTCCAGAAACCCCAGGCTGCGATGCACACGCCCACTCCCGAGAGCAGGTCGGCCTCGGTCAGTCCGTGATTCGGCGTCACCGAGTACAGCACACGACCCTCGAGAGGTCCGTTCATCAGCACCCAGAGCCCGGATGCCACGAACGCGGCCGAGCTCGACAGCAGGAGGGGGCGCGAGAGGCACCACGTCGACGCGGCGAACAACGAACACATCGCGACGAGCGAGTAGAACACGGCGTTCTGCACGGTCGACTCCTCTCGCTCCTGCCGGATATCGATCAACTGTACTGGCGGAGGAGTCGGACCTACCGAGTCGCAAGTCGTGACCCTCGCAACAGGAGCATCAGCTCAGGCGTTGCAGGGTGACGGTCGTCAGAGCAAGCACCTGATCGTCGGCTCCGGCGTCCGGAGGTTCACAACACACGGGTGAGGCTCACAACCCTGATGGTCGACCATGGGCGTTGTGAGCCTATTCGGGTCTCGGTATCTCCGCGAACGAGTCACGCTGCTGAACCATCCACACCGGAGCGATGAAGATGCCTTCCGCTTCCACGCAGATCCCCTCCGAGTCGGCGATGTGCCCCACGACGAACGCCTTACGTCCCTCGACGCGGTCGAGTTTCGCCTCCACGCGCAGAGCGCCGAGGGGAGTGCGCTTGCGGTAGCGGATGGCGAGCGTGCCCGTCATCCCTGGATATCCCGAGATGCGCGCGGCGTCGCCGAGGATCTGGTCGAGCAGCAGTGCGGAGACCCCGCCGTGCACGTGCCCGGCCGGCCCCTCGTAGACGGGACCGAGGTGGATGTCCGTCCACACGCGTCCGTCGTCGTCCTCGTGGATGCCGCCGATCGGGGCGATCGCGTTGCGCAAGCCTATTGCGGCGTTTCCCCAGTTACGGAATCGGCCCGAATCGTTGAACCGGGTGCCGTACGGGCCGTCCTCCCGGTCGCGTTCGAGGATCTCGCGCGCGGCTGCGAGATGTTCCCGCGCCCGCGCGACGTCGTCGGCATCCACACGCGTCTGCAGTGCGAGTTGGATCAGCTCGCGCACGTCTCCGGTGAGCGGACCGTAGGTGGCCCTCTGCTGATCGATTTCCTCGTCGGACAATCCGTCGTTGACGTAGAGCTCGAGGATGGAATCGGTCATCAGGGTTCTCCGGATCGTGAGCGTGGTGAAAGAAAGTAGTCGACCGCGCGCACTGTGGACGAGTCAAGTTCTGCTGCCGCTGTACGGGATCGCCGCAAGATCCGCCAGACGGACCGCTCTGTACGAAAATGTGTGAGCCACCGCATGGGGGGAATCGATGAGAGAACCCCGTCGGCTCAACGAGGGGAGGGGCCGACGGGGTCCGTCTGTGCCGAGTCGAAAAGGGGAGGAGACGCGGCACGGTTTGTTGCGAGGAGCAACAACGTCTCTACGCTATCGACGATTGTGTCACCTGCCAACCTCACCGATGGGTGATCGGCGGGGTGAAATTCGCCCGGTCTGCACCTCTGGCGAGCGGCGTAATACGAGCGTACCGTTCGCTTCTGCGTGCGCGGGTATGCGCCGGACAGGAGTCGGTGGTCGTGGCCGTAACCATCCGCAAGGGCCGTGACAGCATCACCAAGCGAGTGCTGCTGGGAAGGCCGCTGCGAAGCGACACGCTCGGCCACACGCTGTTGCCGAAACGGATAGCCCTGCCGGTCTTCGCGTCCGACGCTCTGTCGTCCGTCGCCTATGCGCCGGAGGAGATCTTCCTCGTGTTGTCGGTGGCGGGCCTGTCCGCCTACGCATTCTCCGGGTGGATCGGTCTCGCGGTCGCCGTCGTCCTCGTCGTAGTGGTCGCGAGCTACCGGCAGAACGTGCATGCCTATCCGTCGGGGGGCGGCGACTACGAGGTGGCGACGAAGAACCTCGGTGCGATCGCCGGCCTGACGGTGGGCAGCGCGCTGATCGTCGACTACGTGCTGACGGTCGCCGTGTCGATCTCGTCGGCCGCCCAGAACATCGGGTCGGCCGTCCCCTTCGTCGAACACCACAAAGTGCTGTTCGCCATCACCGCGATCACACTCCTCACCGCGGTCAATCTGCGCGGACTCCGCGAAGCCGGAACAGCTTTCGCCGTGCCCACCTACGCCTTCATGTTCTGTGTCGGGGTGATGCTCGTCTGGGGCTTCGTGCGTCTCGTCGTGTCCGACGTCCCTCTGCGCGCCGAGTCGTCGCACTACGAACTCGCCGCCGAACAATCCCACCTGGCCGGGCTGGCCTTCGCCTTCCTCCTCGCCCGCGCGTTCTCGTCGGGATGTGCGGCCCTGACGGGAGTGGAGGCCATCAGCAACGGGGTGCCGGCCTTCCGGAAACCGAAATCGCACAACGCTGCCACCACCCTGCTCCTGCTGGGCGCCATCGCGATCACGCTGCTGATGGGCATCATCGTCCTCGCCGAGCGACTGGGGGTCGTCGTCGCCGCAGATCCCGCGACACAATTGAGCGGGGCACCGGCCGACTATCACCAGAAGACACTGATCGCGCAGGTCGCCGAGACGGTCTTCACCGGTTTCCCGCTCGGTTTCTACCTCGTCACCGCCGTGACCGCGTTGATCCTCGTCCTCGCCGCGAATACGGCATTCAACGGGTTCCCGGTTCTCGCGTCGGTACTCGCGCAGGACAAACACCTGCCGACCCAGCTGCGCACCCGGGGCGATCGGCTCGCGTTCAGCAACGGCATCGTCTTCCTGGCTCTCGGAGCGATCGTGCTGGTATGGGTGTTCGACGCCGAGGTCACCCATCTCATCCAGCTCTACATCGTCGGAGTGTTCGTCTCCTTCACGTTGAGCCAGACCGGAATGGTTCGTCACTGGACGCGGCTGTTGGCCACCGAAACCGACTCGCGTCACCGCCGGAGAATGCAGCGTTCGCGCGTCGTCAACGGTGTGGGTCTGGCGATGACGGGGACCGTCCTGATCATCGTGCTCATCACGAAATTCCTCGCCGGCGCGTGGATCGCGATCCTCGCCATGGTGATCGTCTTCGTGACGATGCGGGCCGTCAACCACCACTACCGACGTGTGGCGGCCGAACTCGACGCCGGCAAATGGGACGGTCTGCTGCCCAGCCGCACGTATTCGATCGTGCTCGTGGCCAAGCTGCACCACCCGACACGTCGCGCGCTCGCGTACGCCTCGGCCACCCACCCCGACACCCTCGAAGCGATCACCGTCGACGTCGACGAGGAGGACACCCGCGCTCTCGTGCGCGAATGGGAAGCCAGCGACATCACGATTCCGTTGAAGGTGCTGGAGTCGCCGTACCGGGAGATCACGCGACCGGTACTCGACTACGTCAGGCGGGTGCGCGGCAACTCGCCGCGCGACGTGGTCACCGTCTTCATCCCCGAATACGTCGTGGGGCACTGGTGGGAGAATCTGCTCCACAATCAGAGCGCGCTGCGACTCAAGAGTCGTCTGCTCTTCCAGCCCGGGGTGATGGTGACGAGTGTGCCGTGGCGGTTGCACTCTTCGGATTCGAGTTAGACGAGCGCGGAGTCCGGTTCTCGATCAGGTTCGCGATGTCTGCACCGGCTCGCAGCAACATTTCGGACTGCACTGCGATGGTGTGCAGGCGCTCGTGGAGTGCGTCCCTAGCAGTATCGGTGTCATTGTCGGTTCCGATCGCTGCCATCACCGCCCGGACCGCCGGGATGCGGTAGCCACCCGCGCGTAGTGCGGCAACGATCCGCGCATCCCGCGCCGCGGCGGGGGAGTAGCTCCGCGCAGCGTTACGGTCGATCCGTTCGGGCGCGACCAATCCCTCCTTCTCCCAGAACCTCAGGGTGGACGATCGCACTCCGATGGCGTTCGCCAGCTCGGTGATGCTCATGGCGTCGCCGGGTAGTGGAGGCGCGTCGTGGGCGGCCTCGTCGACGATGGTGTCGAGTGCGCGGAGCGCGGTGAGACTCTCGGCGCGTGCCCGCGCGAGCCCACTGTGGAGTTCGACGACACGGGCGAGTGCCTCGTCGTAGGGGAGGACCTGCACATCGTGCATGACCCTGCGCGCCTCGACGGGACCCACCGCGACAGCCAGTGCGCGGTACGCGCGCAGGGCCGTGACGTGTTCGGGACCGAATCTGCGATAGCTGTTGGGCATTCGTACGGCGGAAGGGATCACTCCGAGGCGTTCGAGATCGCGCACCTGCTGCACGGAGTATCCGGTGGCTGCGGCCAGGCGCCCCGTCGTCATCGTGTGCTCCACTGCTCGAACCCTCCATAAGCACTTCAAGGTGACACTCGAAGTATGACCATGGAACAGATCCTCGCGCAGATCAGAAGCTTCAGCGGTGTCCTCGAGCTCGCACCACAGGATGGGAGTGGGCTCCCCGAGATTTCGTGGGGCGACCATTTCTTCTACTACGCCCCGGACGGCGAGATCCCGCACAAGCGGCAGCCCTACGCGACGATCGTGACGAAGAACTATCCGAACGATGGGGATTCACGCCTCGACGAGCCGGGCCGATGGCGCATGAACGTGCATGCGGGGACACAGCTGTTCACCGAGTTGCTCGGCTACCCACCCCGGTCCGTCGACCCCTCGACGATCGACTTCGCCGAGGCCGACGTCTTCATCCCTCATCCGCTCTACGGCTCACTGGGATGGGTCGCGGTCGTCGAACCCGGCGAGCGGACCACGCCGCGTCTGCTCGAAGTGCTGCGCGACGCCCACCTGGCCGATCGGCGCCGACTCGAATGCAGGAGCGCGCTGCGCGACACGGAGTGATCGTGCGAAAAAGCTTCTGCTGTCACCCATCCCTGTTGTGAGCACTCTCGAAGAACGACATCACGGTGACGACTCCGATGCCGACGTACCCGCTCTTCGGGATGTAGACGAAGACGCGGCCACGGCGCGCATCACCATCGCTCCGACCACGGGTTCGTCTAGGTCGCGCACCGAATACCAGGGCTGGGTGTAGCCCATGAACTCGACGATCGGACGGATTACACGCGGCTCGGTTGGAGCACGTCGCGGAGCACGGCGGCGAAAGCTTCAGGATCGCCGGGCATACCCTCTGAGGCACCCATGAAGCCACCGTGATCGCCGGGGAACAGCGTCGGAGTTGTGCCGAGCCGGTCGGCGAGCGCTGCCGCGGCGCGGCCGCACAGCTGGCGTACCGACTCGCGACCACCTGCGACGACGATGCGCGTGGACGCGTTCGCGAGAGCGTCGAGATCGGGGTGGTAGCCCGTGCACGACATCCAGTTCTGGCCCAGCAGCACGTCGTCGCGGGTCCCGTCGTCCTCGCTGGGCAGTCCGAAGTCGGACGGGCTCGGAGCGGGCCGGTCGAGATAGTCGGAGGTCAGTTCACCTTCGTAGCCGACCAGGGCGATGAACTTCGCCATGGCCGGTCCGAGGCCGCTGCGCTGATAGGTGTCGCGGATGTCGTCGCGCACCGCCTCGGCCCCGATGCGATCGGGCAGCAGCTCGACGATCGGCGGTTCGTGCGCGACCAGCGTGCGCACCCGCTCGGGATGGCGCGAGACGAGTTCGAGCGCGTTGACCGCGCCGCCGCTGCTGGCGAAGACGTCGACGGGACCGAGATCGAGTTCGACGAGGATCCGGTGCAGGTCGTCGGCGTGCAGAGCGGGAGTGGACTGCATCGACGTGTCGGTGCGCGTGCCACGACCCGTGCCGCGCGGGTCGTAGGTGATCACCGTCCGGTCGTCGAAGAAGGAGGCGAGGCTCGTGAAGCCGCTCGCGTCCATCGGGGATCCGGCGAGCAGCAGCGAGGTGGCGTCGCCGGGGACGGTGCGGACGTCGTAGACGAGAGTCGCGCCAGGGACGTCGATCGAGTGGGTGACGAATTCGGGCATGTCGGCTCCTTCTGGGGTCGGTGACCATACCGACCCGCGCCGCCCGAGAAATTCATCGCACATACGACCGCGTCCGCACCCAGGACGGATGCGGACGCGGTGTGCGCTGGCTCAGTGGGCGATGCCCGGTTTCGCAGGCAGTCCGCCGAGGAGCGCAAGAGATCCGAAGTGCATATATGTTCCTCCTGTCGTTCGGTTATCCGGACTGCGTCCGCACCGGGACGCTGACCGAGGAGTACCCGCCGCCTCGGTGCGAAACACTGCCGCGGACCGAAAGTTCACTTCGTTATGTTTTCGTGCCCTCGGGGGGTTTTCGCGCGGTCGGACCCGGCCGGGTCTGCGACTCGCTCGGCCGCAGCGGACCGTGGCCGTGGGCGCATTGCACGACCGCTTCGACCGAAGCGCCACAGTCGCGGTGTTCGATGAGCAGTGACGGGCCGTCGGGATCTGCACAGTATTTGTCCCCCCACTGGAGCAGGGCGATGACCGGAACTACCGAGGCTCGTCCGACGATCGAGGACTACGGGCAGAAGCCGCCGAGCCGATTCGTCGAGGCGAGCGGCTTCGTCGTCGAGGAAGCCACTTCCTACGTTCGACGACGGGATGCCGCGCGTCGGTCACGGCAGAACCGTTGCAGCAGGGGAGGACTCAGCAACTGTGGCTGGTGATCATCACCGACACCACGACCGGCAAGGTCCTCGCTCGCGGTCAGCTGCGACTGCAGAACGTTCCGTTGCCGGAGTAGTTGTTTACGCGCATCGGTGTCGGGAACCGGAGATGGCGCAGCGCGAGAAGGACGAACTCGAGAAGAAGATGTCCGAAAAGTGTGACGAGGAAACAGTTTTCCGGACTCCGGAAGTGGATCCGTCCGAATGGACCGAACCGCGCCCGCACGCAGGGGGTGGTGCGGGCGCGGAGTCGATCGGTCCGGCTGTCAGAGAATGATGCCGAGAGCGGCGAGCAGTCCACCGAGGGTCAGTGCGAGAGATCCGAGCAGCATAGGAATACCTCCATGTCGTTGTGGATGGGCACGCCCGCGAACGGGCGCGGGAAGTGAATGGATCCGCAAGATCGATTCACTTCCGTCCCATACTTCGCGAAGGCCTCAAAGCCTGTTACCTGCCGTCACTAGTTGTTATATTTCTGTGATAAAAGTGTCCGATTAGACCGAAATGCCCTTTGATCATGGGCGTTTCAGGACTTGGGATTCACGGCGTTCTGGGACTTTCCGCGTTCGATCACCGCAGCCCGTCGCTCGGCGACCCGCGACGGCGAGAACTCCCGCATCCACTCTTCCGAGGTCTGCTGCTCCACCCGTAGGGCCGGTTCGACGACATGCTCCTCGGCCCGGCGGTACGACGCGAGCAACGCCCGCATACCGGATTGGTCGTTGCCGGCGATCGTCCGCGCGACCTCCACGGCCGTGCCGAGCAGTTCGTCATGCGCGACGACCTGCGTCACCAGACCCGCACGCAGCGCCTCCTCGGCACCCACGAAGTTGCCGGACAGGCTCATGCGACGCGCGAAGCCCGGACCCACCGCCGCGGGCAGGCGCTGGGTGAGTCCCCAACCCGGCAGGACGCCGACTCGCGCGTGGGTGTCGGCGAAGCGGGCGCGCTCGGACGCGATGAGGAAGTCACACGCGAGTGCCATTTCGAGACCACCGGTGATGGCGGCGCCGTTCACCGCGCCGAGCTCAGCGCATTCCGCGCCTCCGGGCGGTTGAAGGTGAGAATGCGGACGGAATCGCGCTGCTCGACGAGCAGAATTTCTTCGGAAGTCATGGGCCCGACAGTATCCGTAACTTCGGTGGATCCGACCTCGCTCAGCGGGGCTGAATCCACTGAACTTGTGCCTGCGTACGTTCCCCGATCCAGGAGCGCATCGAGTCGACGCTCTCCTGCAGCGCCTCGGCAGTGAGGCCGTCGGAGGTCGGCACCGACGCCGCCACCGCGTCGAGCACCTCGAGTGCCAGACCGTTGCCGTAGATCTGTTCGGACAGCTCCTGATACACCCGGTGGTAGATCTCCGTGAAGGCGTCGGAGTCGAGGAAACGGGTCTTCAAGGTATTGCCGCCGCCTGGTCCGCGACTCTCGCCTCCAGGCATTCCAGGTGGCATGGCCTGAGGCATCCCCTCCGGTGGCGCGGCGCCCACCATGCCCTGCGGGCGACCGCCCGGTCCCATGCCGCCCATCATGGAGATGGAGTCGTCCGGGCCGGCGGAAGTATCACCCTGCATGGCCATGTTCAGATCCCACGAGACCACCGAGAGCTTCTTCGTGTCGAGGTCGTACCAGAGGTAGTAGTTCTGACCGGGTCCGGCCATGTCGTCGAAGTTGACGAGCAGGTTCTGTGTGGCGACGTACCGAGCGAAGGACTCGACGTCGACCCAGTCGGCGAGGTGCGCGTCGAACTCTGCGTCGTCGGCCGAGTCCATCCACTTCAGGAAGCTGATGATGGGTTGCAGCGTCCCGGAGTCGGCGGCATTGATCTCCTCGAACTGGTCGGCGTAGTCCGACTGGTCGTCGCCGACGTACTCGAACCGCGACGACGCATCGGCCTTGTAGAGATAGCCGGGGGAGTCGAACAGCGAGTTGGCGTACTGCTCATCGGGATGCTCGAGCACCAGTCGTGTCGCGGTGGCGCTGTCGTTGACCGAGTACACCGTGTACGCGTACCGCTGGGTCGGTTGATCGGTCTCGGCGGTGAGCGACAACGCCATCGCCTCGTTGATCACCGGCGAGCCGGGCCGCACCGACAGTTCTGTCATGCCCTGATACGCGCGACCGTCGACGTACTCGTCGAAACGGATCAGCAAGGGCAACGAGGTCGGATCCTCCGGATCCACCTGAACCGTGCCCTCCATCCCGGGCGGGCCTTGCGCCTGATCGAAACCCTCGCCCTGCAGGCCGCGCAGCGTCGAGTTGCCCTTCAGGCGCACACCCACGTCGTCGATGCGGGTGCCGTCGATGACCACATCGGCGACCACCCACTCCTTGTCGCCGTCCTTCTCGTATGAGGAGATCATGTCGTCGTACTCGGCGTCGCCGATCTCGAGCGACAACTCGTGTGTGACGGAGGTGTCGAACAGATCGACTGTGCCGGCGACGTTCTCGGTGATCTCCGAGGAGATGATCGTCGGGTCGCCTGTGATGTAGGGCCGCACGCGTGTCGCTCCGAAGGCCGTGGCCACGATCGCGACGAACGCGATGAACGCCACCGGCAGTTTCCAGTGCCGCCGCAGCGAGGTCGGTATCCGGTGCCGCAGACGGCGCCGCGGGGTGGGTGCAGTCATCACAGGTCGGTCTGGTCGTATCCGGTCAGGACGCTCACCCGCTGGCCGGCATTGACGGCGCTCAGTGCCGCGATCAGGTCGTTCGAGCTCGTGCCCTTCTTCAGCTGCGCCGTGTAGTACAGCTCCACCAGAGCGCCGGCGCGGACGGATTCGGTGGACACCAACTCGTATTCACTGCAGTGCTTGATGAGAATGTCCTCGACGGTGCTGGTGTAGGCCGGCTCCGGCGGCACCTGCACCTTGACCACCTGACGCTGCACGTCGAGCGTGAACCAGTTGAACTTGTTCATGATCAGCAGTACGAGGCAGATCGCGACGGTCGCTGCGATGGCGAGCACGTAGAAGCGGGTACCGGTGGTCATGCCGATGGCCATCACCAGGAAGATGAACCCGACATCGCGAGTTTCTTTGATGGCGTTGCGGAATCGCACCACCGAGAGCGCGCCGACGAGAGCGAACGCCCGGGCGATGTTCGATCCGACCACCAGCATGATGAGCGCGATGACCATGCCGACCAGCACCAGCGTCTGCACGTAGGACTGGCTGTAGGAGACGTTCTTGTGCGTGTAGCGGTAGACCCACGCAATGACGCTCGACAGCACGAACGACAACGCCAGCGACACCACGATGTCGAAGGTCGTGAACGTGCCACTGAGATCTTGGAAATCGAAATTCATATCCGTCCTTGTTTCGGAGAAGGGGAAGGTCAGCGAGCCGGGATCGGTTCGGTGGACAGAAGATCGGTGGGTACCCGCGCGTCGGAGCCGTCCGGCGACACCAGTTCCGGTGCACCGAAACGGGACCGGGGTGCGAGCCCGAACGCCTCGACCGACTGGCAGTACTTCGACACCCGGATCACCGACATGTCCAGCCGGGCCGTCAAATCGGTCGCCCAGTAGGGCACCCGCTCGTTGGCCTTGAGCTCTACGACGGCCAGCTTCGGCGGGATGATGAAGCGGTTCTCTGCGCCGGACGCGAAGTGGAAGTCGCGGTCGCGGCCGTGCACCTTGTGGTCGATCGTCACGCGCAGGCCGAGGTCGGCGTCGCGTCCGACGAACGCCTCGCGCAGATAGCCGGTGGTCACGATCGGTCGCAGATCCAGATTCCCCACGAGACCGGAGACCTCGTCGACGAACGGCCGCTGCGAGTCGTCGCACTCGATGTCCTCGCGTCCGTTCAGCCATCGCAGGGCGACGCCGTACGGGAGGGCAGTGCGACGCTTCTGCGTCACCCGGTTGACGCGCTGCTTGATCTCGACCTGCACGGGAGAGTCGTCGGTGCATGCGGCCGGGTCGCCGTACAGCCGCATGCGTACCTTGCGGCGGAACTTCAAGCCTTCGATCTTCTCCCAGTAGAACCGCAGATCCGGGGTGTCGTAGTACAGCGACGTCACCGGATAGCCCCCGTGTGGGGAGTACGGATCGGTGTCCATCCGGGCGGCGAGCTCGCGCCGTAGTTCGGGCACCTTCATCTCGTCGACGAAATACTTGATCTCGTACCGGTTGAACGCGTGCAGTCTGCTCGCGGTCTGTTGATAGCCGTTGTTCACCCCCACAGCACACACTCGTGATCTCGAGGTTCCGTGGAGTTCTCCTGGCAACTTCCTGACAATCGGAAAGCTCACAGGAACCTGCCAGGAAATCTCGAGCGCGGTGCCAGCCCTACCCGCGACAATCGAAGTCGTGACCGACCGGATTCCCGAAGCGCGCGTGCTCGTCGTCGACGACGAGCCGAGCATCGTCGAACTGCTGTCCGTGAGCCTGAAGTTCCAGGGCTTCGAGGTGGAGACCGCGAGCAACGGCGCCGAAGGACTGGACAAGGCGCGACGCTTCCGGCCCGACGCAGTGATCCTCGACGTGATGATGCCCGGGATGGACGGCATGGGCCTGCTGCGCCGCCTGCGCGCCGACGGCATCGACGCGCCCGTGCTGTTCCTGACCGCGAAAGACGCGGTGGAGGACAAGGTCGCGGGCCTGACGCTCGGCGCCGACGACTACGTCACCAAACCGTTCAGCCTCGAAGAGGTCATCGCCCGGCTGCGCACGATCCTGCGCCGCGCCGGCAAGGTGTCCGAGACCGAACGCAGCTCCCGCATCACCTTCGCCGACCTCGAACTCGACGAGGACACCCACGAGGTGTTCAAGGCCGGCAAGCCCGTGTCGCTGTCGCCGACCGAGTTCACGCTGCTGCGGTACTTCATGCTCAACGCCGGGACGGTGCTGAGCAAGCCCCGCATCCTCGAGCACGTGTGGAACTACGACTTCGGCGGTGAGGTCGGGGTTGTCGAGTCGTACGTGTCGTATCTGCGACGCAAGGTGGACATCGGCGACGTCCCCCTCATCCACACCGTTCGCGGGGTGGGCTACGTGATGCGGGAACCCCGCACATGAACCGGCTGCGGGCGCTGCCACTCCGTTGGACGCTGGTGGCCGCCCTGGTGCTCCTGGCCGGCATCGGTCTGCTCGCGTCGGGTGTTGCCGTCACCTCGGCTCTGCAGAACTCTCTGCTGTCGCGCGTCGACCGGGACCTCGAGGAGGCCGCACGGACCTGGGCGCGACCCGACAAGCCGCCACCGACGCCACCGCTGGACGCCCCCACCTCCCGGCGACCACCGAGCCCCTTCTACGTGCAGGTCGTCGACGCCGACGGACAAGTGCTGTTCGTCGTCAACGACGAGTCGACCGCACCGGATGTGCCTGAGGATCCGACCGGTAGGCCCGTCACCGTCGGATCCGTGGGCGACGACGGTCCGCACTGGCGGGTGATGAGCACCGAGAACACGTCGGGTGTCGTGACCACCGTCGGGATGAGCCTGGCCGAGGCCGACGAGACGGTGGACAGCCTCGTCCTGCTGCAGACGGTGATCGGTGCGGTCGTGCTGGTCGCACTGGCGGTGGGCGGCGGTGTCGTCGTGCGGATGAGCCTGCGTCCCCTCGACGAGGTCGAGCGCACCGCCGCCGCGATCGCTGAAGGCGACCTCAGCGAGCGGGTGCCCGAGGGCGATCCCCGAACCGAGATCGGGCGGTTGTCGGTGACCTTCAACGCCATGCTCGGCAGGATCGAATCAGCCTTCGCAGCAACCGCAGCATCCGAGGAGTCGGCGCGACGCTCGGAGGAGAAGATGCGTCGCTTCGTCGCCGATGCCAGCCACGAACTCCGAACTCCGCTCACCACCATCCGCGGTTTCGCCGAGTTGTACCGGCAGGGCGCGAGTACCGACACCGTCATGCTCATGGACCGCATCGAACGCGAGGCCCGCCGTATGGGTCTGCTCGTCGAAGACCTGCTGATGCTTGCGCGACTCGACGAACAACGTCCGCTCGACCGTTCCCCGGTGGATCTGCTCGCGGTCGCCGCCGACGCGGTGCACAACGCGCGCGCCGTCGCACCCGAACGGACCATTACCCTCGACATCATCGACGGCCCAGGCACTCCCGAGGTTCTCGGCGACGACGCCCGTCTGCGTCAGGTGTTGAGCAATCTCGTCACAAACGCCCTGACCCACACCCCACCAGACGCCGATGTCACAGTGCGGGTGGGTACCTCGGACTCCGATGCGATCCTGGAAGTCGCCGACACCGGCCCCGGTCTCGATCCCGACGACCGCGAGCGCGTCTTCGAACGCTTCTACCGCGCCGATGCCTCCCGCACCCGCGCATCGGGTGGGAGCGGGCTGGGTCTGTCGATCGTCGCCGCGCTGGTCGCGGCGCACGGTGGGAAAGTGGAGGTGGAGTCGGAACAGGGAGTCGGCTCGACCTTCCGTGTCCGCATCCCACGGCTACTCCCCAGCTGACGCGCTGAAACGGGGTTCGCCCCTGCAACACGCCGCGTGAACCCCGTTTCACCGCGCGACGAGAAGTCGCCGGGCGTTCGCTAGAACTCCGTTTGTCCCGCTGGGCTGAAAAGCTGTGTCGCCGCACACATCGCGGTTCCTAGTCTCGGCTCATCCGAGGAAGGGAACCGGCAACAATGCAGTCGCTCGCCTGTCATACCTGCGGCGCTCGTGTGCTCGTCGCGAAGTACAGCCCCGCTCATACCAGCATCCAATGGTCCGACGAGGCCCGGGAGTCGTGCCGAGAGATCGCCACCGCTGGTCCGGGTGCCTACGTGATGCGGTGCGAAGCGCTCGATCGCACCGTGGACGAGGCGGTGGCCGACGGTGTGATCCGGACCGGGAACCGGATCGATCCTACGATCGCTCCTCTCGCTTCCACGGAGACGGTCGCCCCAGCCCGGTGATCGTCGCTCGCCTTCGACTCTCGTCAGCCCCATCACCCCTCGTCAGCGCAGGAGAAAACATGACCGTCCCCCAGGAGCGGATCGAGATCCGCAACATCGATCCAGGTACCAACCCCACCCGCTTCGCGCGCGGATGGCACTGCATCGGCCTCGCCAAGGATTTCCGTGACGGAAAGCCGCACCAGGTCAAGGTGTTCGGCACCGATCTGGTGGTCTTCGCCGATACGGCCGGAAAGCTGCACGTGCTCGACGCCTTCTGCCGGCACATGGGTGGGAACCTCGCGCGCGGCGAGATCAAGGGCGACACCATCGCCTGTCCGTTCCACGACTGGCGTTGGAACGGACAGGGCCGTTGTGAGGCCGTGCCGTACGCGCGTCGCACGCCGAAGCTCGGTCGCACCAAGGCGTGGACGACGATGGAACGCAACGGTGTTCTGTTCGTCTGGCACTGCCCGCAGAACAGCGAACCCACACCGGAACTCGCGATCCCCGAGATCGAGGGTTACGAGGACGGTCAGTGGAGCGACTGGACGTGGACGACCATCCACGTCGAGGGTTCGCACTGCCGCGAGATCGTCGACAACGTCGTCGACATGGCGCACTTCTTCTACGTGCACTTCCAGATGCCCGAGTACTTCAAGAACGTCTTCGACGGGCACATCGCCGGCCAGCACATGCGCTCCTACGGACGCGACGACATCAAGACCGGTGTGCAGATGGATCTGCCGGAGGCGCAGACCATCTCGGACGCTTTCTACTACGGTCCGTCCTTCATGCTCGATACGATCTACACGGTCTCCGAGGGCACGACCATCGAGTCGAAGCTGATCAACTGCCACTACCCGGTCACGAACAACTCGTTCGTGCTGCAGTTCGGCACGATCGTCAAGAAGATCGAGGGTATGTCCGAGGAGCAGGCCGCCGAGATGGCGAAGATGTTCACCGACGGTCTCGAGGAGCAGTTCGCCCAGGACATCGAGATCTGGAAGCACAAGTCCCGCATCGAGAATCCGCTCCTCACCGAGGAGGACGGCCCGGTCTACCAACTGCGTCGCTGGTACAACCAGTTCTACGTCGACCTCGACGACGTCACGCCCGAGATGACGCAGCGCTTCGAGTTCGAGGTGGACACCTCGCGTGCGCTCGAGTCGTGGCACAAGGAGGTCGAGGAGAACCTCGCCGGTTCGGCGGAGTGATCCGATGATCCGTCCCGCTGCGTGCGGCGGGACGGATCACGCTTCGCGGCGACGGAAACCGTCGACGAACACCGACACGATGGTGCGCGCGAGGGCGGCGAGAGTACGGTCCGGACCGGGCCGGTACCAGCGGGAGGCGTGCCAGACCGCGTCGTAGATCAGTTCCCGGAACGTCTCGGGATCGATGTCGGTACGGAAGACGCCTTCGGCGATGCCGTCGCGGATGGCCTCGCGCCACGCGACCTGCATGGCGTCGGCCGAGGAGACCATGTCGGCCTCGACGACGCGCTCACGCATGTACTCGCCTTCGCGTCGCCAGATGGAGGTTGCTCCGTGGTAGTCCTCGGAGGTCTCCAGTGCGATCTGTGTGAATGCCACGAGTCGCTCGACGGGCGGTAGCGACCGCGCCAGCACCTCGCGGCATCGTTCGTTGAGGTCGGTGATGTACTCGCGGATGAGCTCGGTGACGATCGCTTCCTTCGACGGGAAGTAGTGGTAGAGCGCTCCGGAATAGACACCGACCGCGTCCGCGATCTCGCGGATGGTGGTGGCGGTGACCCCCTTGCGGGCGAAGATCTCCGCCGACCGGTCGAGTATCTGCCGCTTTCGCTCCTGCGGGTCCACCGTCGTCCTCTCGTAAGGCCCGTACAGGCCTGCTTCGGACCGTATTCTGCCACACCCATTGATCAACCGATCAATGGGTTCATGTTATTCACGTCTTCAGGAGTATGCATGGCCGTGTCCCGGATGGACCCGATCGTTCCCGCTACGCCGCTGGCAGGCGCCACAGCTCTCGTGACCGGCGCAGGCCAGGGCATCGGGAGGGGGATTGCACTCGCGCTCGCCGCCGCCGGCGCCGCTGTTGCTGTCGTGGGTCGCACCGCGGAGACGATCGGTGCGACCGCCGTGGAGATCACCGACCGTGGTGGTCGCGCGGTGCCGTATGTGTGCGACGTGACCGATGGTGCGGCGGTCGAGGAGACGGTCGCCGCCGTGGTGCAGGAGTTCGGCGGACTGTCCATCCTGGTGAACAACGCGCAGTCGCCGGCGCCGGGAACGCTCCTCGAACTCGACGAGGACGTGTACCGCGGAGGTATGGAATCCGGGCCCACCGCGACCTGGCGGATGATGCGGGCCTGCCATCCGTACCTGCGTGGCGGTGGTTCGATCGTCAATCTCGGATCGGCGGCCGGTATCCGGTGGAACCCCTCGGGGACGGGCGGATACGCCGCTGCGAAGGAAGCGATCCGGGTTCTCACCCGCACCGCCGCCTGTGAGTGGGCGGCGGACGGGATCCGTGTCAATTCGATTCTGCCGCTCGCCGATTCGGTGGCCATGCAGGAGTGGGCGGAACGCGAACCGGACGAAGCGGCCGCGTACGCGAGTTCGATCCCGCTCGGCCGGCTCGGCGATCCCGAAACCGATATCGGGCCCGCTGTCGTCTTCCTGTGCAGCGAGGCCGCCCGCTACATCACGGGCCACTCGCTTCCGGTGGACGGAGGTCAGGCGCTGGTGCGCTGACCCACCGATCGGGTGAGGTGTGGCCGAGATTCGCTCGGGGACAGGGCACGCCACACCGCCCGCGCCGCGAGCCGGACCGGGGTGGCCAGGCCGACGGTGTCGACGATGTCGACGGGTCCTGTCACGGACAGTGCGCCCACGCACGTCTGCCCGTTTCCGATGGGCGCCGCCACGCACGCGACACCCGGCACCGATTCCTCACGCTCGTGCGCGACACGTCGCTCGCGAATATGTGCGATCTCGTTGCGGGACAGCAGATGCTCTGCTCTCGGGGCACTGGGGTACGTGCATCCTGTTGCAGGAAGGGAGGCGTGCAGTCGGGTGTGGGCCAGGAGGGCCTTACCGAGGGCGGTGCGATGTGCCGGCTGCCGCCCGCCGATGCGCGAAGGGAGCACGAGGGGTCCACGTCCGATCTTGTCGACGTAGCGCACGTCGCCACCTTCGAGGACGGCCAGATGCACGACGAGACCCGTCGCCGAATGCAGGTCGTGCAGGACGGGGTGGGCTGCTCGGTGCAGACGGTCGTGGTTCCGCGCCAACGCGCCCCATTCGAGGGGGGTGCGTCCGAGGGCGTAGGTCTTGCCGCGCTTGCTCACCCAGCCGTGCTCGACGAGCTGTGTGAGCAAGCGGTGGGTGGACGAGCGTGGCAGACCCGTGCGAGTCGAGAGCTCGGAGAGGGTGAGCCGATCGCCGGTGTGGAACTCGTCCAGCAGTCCGGCCACGCGGGCGATGAAGGCGTTGGAGAACTCGTCGTCGAGTGCCATGGGATCCTCGCAATGCATCGAGATCATCGACTGATCGATTGATCAGCGGATCGGTTGACAGGGTGTGAGGTCACGCGGTCAAGGTCGTCTCCAGATGGTCGGCGGCCCGACGCAACCGTCGGACCGCGTCCTCGCTGATCGCCTCCACCGGGCCGGCCAGCGACAGTGCGGCGATCTCGCCGTCGCCCGCGGCGAAGGCGGCGACGGCGTGCCGGAAGCACTCGCCTCCGTGTACGACACCGCCGACGAGCGAGTGCCCGTTGCTGCCCGTCAGGGCGGGGTGGGTTCCGTCGCGTCGCGCCAGCAGCGCCAGGCCGGCGACGGCGTCCTCGGCGGGGCGCCGCTGGCCCGCCCATGTGGTGTCGGTGAACTGCGCGCCGCTCACCTTCTCCAGGTAGACGACCTGGTCGTCGTCGAGAACGGTCAGGTGAACGGCGAGACCGGTCTCTCGGTGCAGGTCGTACATCGAGCGGAGGGCGGCGCTGTGGATCCGGTCGTGTGCCTGCGCGAGGGCGCCGAGCTCGACGATCTTCGGACCGAGGTGATAGGTGGTGCCACTGCGACGCATCCACCCGACCCGCACGAGTTGGAGAAGCATCCGATGAGCGGACGAACGGGGGAAGCCTGTCCGTCGGCACAGCTCGGTGAGGGTGAGGCCGTCCGTGTCGCGGAACGGTTCGAGCAGCAGGCCGAGGCGATCCATGACGGACGAGGGGGTGGGGAGGACTTCGGGCATGGTCTTCTCCGTGGCATGTTCGTTGATTGATCGACCGATCAATGAGTATCTACGACTGTAGCGCCACTCGGAGCTCCGCGGAAGAACGAATTTCAGGAACAACGAAAATGCACCGCGACCGGAAGTCGCGGTGCATTTCGTCGGACGGACCGTGGGGTGTCAGGCAGTGGGTGGCAGGAACGCCTTCAACGGCTCGGATCCCGACTGGTCGTGGCCCCAGTACGCATCTGCCGTGATCTCCTCGGACGTGTAGTGACGCTCGTCGACGAGCATGCCCTCGGTGCCGAACTCGAGGTCCCAGCCTCCGGGTGCACGAACGTAGAACGAGATCATCTTGTCGTTGGTGTGCCGGCCGAGTGTCGACGAGATCGAGAAGTCGAGCTTGTTCACCCGATCGAGGGCCTGACCGACCGCGTCGAGGGTGTCGACCTCGGTCATCAAGTGCACCAGGCCGGGTTCCTCGTTCGGCGGAGCCGGGCACAGCGCGAGGCTGTGGTGCCGCTCGTTGATGCCGAGGAAGCGGACGCGCACGAGACCGTCCTCGTCGAGGCGGATCGAGCCGCGCGGCAGGAAACCGAGCACCTGCGTGTAGAACTCGTACGTCTCGGCGAAGTTCGCCGTCGGCAGCACGACGTGGCCCAGGCCGAGGCCGCCGGTCACCCAGTGTCCACCGAACCGCGTCACGACCGGGCTGTGGTCGAGCACCGGCCCGAAGAACACCTCGAGGCGGGTTCCGGCCGGATCTTCGAACGCGATGGCACCCTCGGCGTCGATGTAGGTCGCTTCCTTGTGCGAGAGCACCTCGACGGTGCGTCCCGACTTCTCTACGGCCTCACGCACGCGCTGGAGCGCGAACTCGTCACGCACCTCCCAGCCCACGGCCAGTGCCTTGTCGGACTCGCCAGGCAGCACCTGGATGCGCGAGCGACGCTCGTCGATGCGGGCGTAGAAGCCGTCGGCCTCGGGCCCGGTTCCCTCGGCCATGCCGAGCCCGTCGAGCAGCAGGGCGCGCCAGCGCGGCACATCCTGCGTCTGGATTCGGAGGTAGCCGAGACCTCTCAGTTCAGTCATGTCGTCGTCCTCGAAAGTGGAAGGGAATCAGATCATTGCGCGGTAGGGGCCCTGCGGGTCGCCACCGAGCTGAGTGAGAGCTGCGGAGTGGTAGATCATGCCCGGCACGTGGATGGCGTGGGTCAGACCGACGTGCGCGTCGCGCCAGAAGCGCTGCATCGGTGTCTTCAGGTGCACCGCCGCGCCACCGGCGCGCGCGAAGATCTCGTCCATCGCCCGCACCGCACGCCACGCCGACGAGATCTGGGTGCGCCGGCCGATGGCGCGCTCCTCGAAGCTGATCTCCTCACCGCGGTCGGTCTTGTCCCAGAACCGGTCGACGGTCTCGAGCAACGCGAGCCGCGACGCGGAGATCTCGGCGGCCGCCTCGCTGATCGCGAAAAGGACGTACGGGTCCTCCTTGATCGGGACACCGGTGACCTGAACGCGCTCCTTCTGCGCGGCGATGTAGCAGGCCAGCGCGCCCTCGGTCATGCCGATCAGCGACGAGGTGATGCCCAGCGGGAAGATGTACGAGAAGGGGAACTTGTACAGCGTCTCGTCGCGACCCGCGTGTCGCCAGCCGTTTCCGCTGAGCACGATGTCCGCATCGATCGTGCGGTACTCGGGCAGGAACGCGTCCTTGACGATCAGATCCTTCGATCCGGTGCCGCGCAGGCCGATGACGTTCCAGCTGTCCGCGTCGATCTCGTAGTCCGAGCGGGGGAGCAGCACGTGCAGGACCTGGCCGGTGCGGTTGCCGTCCTTGTCGCCGACGGCAGCACCGATCATCACCCAACCGCAGTGGTCGGTACCCGACGAGAACGACCAGCGGCCGTTGAGGATGTAACCCCCGTCGACCGGCACAGCGACACCCATCGGTGCGTACGGCGACGCCATCCACATGTCGTTGTCGTCGCCCCAGATCTCCTCCTGGGCCTTCGTGTCGAAGAAGGTGAGCTCCCACGGATGCACACCGACGATGCCTGCCACCCAGCCGGTCGCACCGTCGAGAGCGCCGATGGACATGACGGTCTCGGCGAACTCGCGGGGGTGGGCTTCCGCGCCGCCGAATTCCTTCGGCTGCAACATGCGGATGATGCCGGAGTCGCGCAGGTGCTTCGCCGAGATGTCCGACAGTCGCATCTGCTCGTCGCCGACGATGCCTTCACTGCGGATCTCGTCCGCGTGCTGCATGATCCTGTCCAATACTTGGCCCATGACGGTGACTCTTCCTGGGAATCGGCTGCTGACGAGCCGGGACTACGTGGAGGGGTGCTCCGGGGCACGGAGCGACTTGCGCTGTGCAGGTGTGGCGTGTCGAACAGTCCCAGCTGTGATGTGAGCGCGCACCGGTGTTTCCGTTGAACGGAACATCCTGGGCAACTCGGAGGGGCCCGCGCCCATGTTGACGCCATGAAACGAGGCGCGCCCCTGCAACACGCCGCGCCGGACCCGTTTCACCGCGCGAGGATGCCGGTTGTTCCGATCAACGGGATGTCGCAGGAGATTCCGTCCGGCGATCGGTAGACAAGCAGCTGACCGCCCGCTCCGGAAGGATCGCCATGACCGAGACCACGGACCGCCCGACCAGCGACCTGTCTGCGGCCGAACAGCTTCTCGCCATCCACGAGATCGAGCAGGTCTTCTCGGCCCGGCTGCGGGTGATGGACACCAAGCAGTGGGAGCTGTACCCCACCTTGCACACCGAGGACGTCGTGAGCGAGACGTGGGGCGGACTCCCCAGCGACAAACAACCCCGCACCGGCGAACAGCCCGGCCGTGTCGTCGGACGCGAGGCACTCACCCGCGCCATCAGCAACTTCCTCGACGGACCGGTGTCGATCACCTCGGCGCACCACGGCCACTGCCCGGAGATCGTCCTCGAATCCGACTCCACCGCCCGCGGGATCTGGGCGATGGAAGATCAGCTGTGGTGGGACAACGACGGCGTCGAGGAGTCGCTGCACGGGTGGGGGCACTACCACGAGGAGTACCGCAAGGTCGACGGTGTCTGGCTGATCTCCTACCGCAAACTCACGCGTCTGCGTGAGGTGCACACCCCCGGTTTCTTCAGCTTCCTGAAACGTCTCTGAACGACGCCCGTCAGGGCAGTTCCGGCAGCGGGCGCGTGGCGACTTCTTCCGCTTCCGCGGGATCCATCCCCACCATGCACAGCATCGCCCGTGCGTAGATCTCGTCGATGTTCTCGGGAGCCTCGGCCGAGACCACGTGGTGCAGCGTCGACAGCAGAGAGCCGAACACGCAGGCCGTCGCGATGTCGATATCCGTGATGGTGAACCGGCCGGCGTCGACGCCGTAGCGCAGGTCGCGCGCGGCGCGGGGACCGAGGATGGCGATGAGTTTCGGGTGGGCGATGCCGAGTCGGACGACGAACCATCCCCACAGTGTGTCGCTCATCGCGTGTCGCACCAGATGCCGCAGCGACGACGCGAACCTCTCCGCCGTATCCGGCATGTCCTCGGTCATCGAATCCATACGGGCGCCGAGTGATTCGATGGATTCTTCGGCGACGGCTTCGACGATTTCTTCGCGGGACGCGAAGTAGTTGTAGAACGTGCCGACGCCGAGGTCGGCGGCTTCGGTGATGTCGGACAGTCCGACCGCGTCCACGCCCCGTTCGGCGACCAACGTGCGCGCAGCCTCGATGAGGCGCGCGCGAGTCTTCTCGCGTCGGCGCTGGTGGCGCGACGTGGCAGGCGTTGCGGCTTCGTTCGAAGTGGTGGGCACGTCCGTACCGTACGCCAGGCGAACAGGGATATGAGCATGCAATCAAAACTGAGGGATTGCTCAATATTGAGGACTATGTCACCATGGTCTCAGTCGGTATGACGTAGATCACCCGAAAGGCCACTCGCCATGACGAACCTCCACACTCTTCCCGCGGACGACGTCCGACAGTTCGACACCGATGTCGCCGTCGTCGGCTGCGGACCGGTCGGCACCCTCCTGGCGGTCCTTCTCGGCCGGCAAGGGCATCGCGTCACCGTCGTCGACAAGTGGCCCACCCCCTACGAGCAGCCGCGCGCCGTGACGTTCGATCACGAGATCGCCCGCATCCTCGCCGTTCTCGGCATCGATTCGGACGACGATCCGGCGATCGAGTTCCACGACGATCTCTACTACTGGCGCAACGCCGCCGGGGAGACCCTGCTCGAGGTGGATTGGAAGTCCGTCGCTGCCTCGGGGTGGCGCACGCGCTACTGGTTCTCCCAGCCCGAGCTCGAGAAACGTCTGCGCGAGGTCGCGGCCGAACTGCCCACGGTGACCATCCGGCGCGGCTGGACCGCAGTGGGTCTCGAACAGGACGCGAACGGCATCACCGTCAGCGGCACGGTGACCGACATCGCCGGTGCGTCCGTGCAGGAACAGATCCGCGCGCAGTACGTCGTGGGAGCCGACGGTGCCAACAGCTTCGTCCGGCAAGCCCTCGAGCTGGACTTCACCGACCACGGCTTCTTCTTCGACTGGCTGATCCTCGACATGATCCCGAAGGGCGACCTGCCCGACCTGGGTCCCACTCACTGGCAGCTGTGCGACCCGGTGCGACCGACGACCATCGTTCCCGGCGGCCCCGGCCGGCGCCGCTGGGAGTACATGGTGCTGCCCGGCGAGGACCCGACCGAACTCGCGTCGGAGAAATCTGCCTGGCGACTGCTCGAGCCGTGGGGCGTGAACCCCGACAATGCGGAGCTCGAACGCTCCGCCGTCTACCGGTTCCAGGCGCGCTGGGCCGAGACATGGCGTCGCGGAAGGGGACTGATCGCGGGAGACGCCGCACACCTCATGCCGCCCTTCGCGGGCGAGGGTATGTGTGCGGGCCTGCGCGACTCCGTCGCCCTGGCGTGGCGCCTCGACCTGGTGCTGTCGGGCCGGGCGGACGACGCCGTTCTCGACTCGTACGGCACCGAACGCAAGGGGCACGTGCGTCACTACATCGACTTCTCGATGCGTCTCGGGCAGGTCATCTGCATCGCCGACCCCGAGGAGGCGGCGGAGCGAGATCGTCGCATGATCGCAGAGGCAGCCTCGTCCGACGGCGCTCCGGTCGTCCCCGACATCGCCTCTCTCGGACCGGGTATCTGGCAGCAAGGCTCCGCGCACGCAGGCGAACTGTCGGTGCAGGGCATCGTGGAGGCGAACGGCCGGTCCGGACGGTTCGACGACGTGGTCGGGCGCGGGTGGATCATCCTGGGACGTGGAGAGTCACCGGCCGACCTGCTGACCGTCGAACAGTCGCGGCGGTGGGCCGATCTCGACGGTCGCTGCGTGCGTATCGGAGAAGCGGAGTGCGACGTGACGGACGTCGACGGAACGTACAGCGCATGGCTTGACGAGATCGGAGCGGAGTTCGTGATTCTGCGACCCGACTTCTATGTCGCCGCCACCGCGTCGGATACTGCCGGGCTGCAGGCCTCGCTCGACACGATCCTCGCCGGCCTCCACCTGACCGTCGACGTGACCACCCCGGCCGCGTGAAAGGAAGATCGACCATGGCTATGGATTTCCACCACGTCACCCTCGGTCAACGCGTGCTGTTCGGGGCGGGACGAGCGGCCGAGAACGCTGCCGGAGAGGTGTCCCGCCTCGGCGCGACCCGCGTGATGGTCGTGGCCTCACCCGCCGAAGAGACTGTGGCGCAGCAGGTGTGCCGCGACATCGACGTCGCCGTCTTCCACGACGGTGTCGCCCCGCACGTGCCGGTCGAGCGCGCCGAGGCTGCACGAAAGGCGGCCGCAGAGCATGCAATCGACCTGATCGTGAGCGTCGGAGGCGGCTCCACCACCGGACTCGCCAAGGCCGTCGCACTCACGTCCGGCATCCCGATCGTCGCGGTGCCCACTACCTACGCCGGATCCGAGGCAACAAACGTATGGGGTCTGACGGAGGCCTCGCGGAAGACCACCGGCGTGGACACAGCGGTGCTGCCCGTCAGCGTCGTCTACGACGCACAGCTCACCCTGTCGCTGCCGGCAGAACTGTCGGTGGCGTCGGGTCTCAACGCGCTCGCGCACTGCGTCGACTCCATGTGGGCACCGCGCGCCGACCCGATCAACCGGGCACTCGGCGCCGAAGGCATCCGGGCGCTCACCGAAGGACTGCCGGCGATCCAGGCCGACCCGTCGAATCTCGAGGGGCGCGAACAGGCCCTCTATGGCGCCTACCTCTCGGCGGTGGCGTTCGCCTCCGCCGGTTCGGGCTTGCATCACAAGATCTGTCACGTCCTCGGCGGCGCCTACGACCTGCCACACGCCCAGACCCACGCCACGGTGCTGCCCTACGTGCTGGCGTTCAACGCGCCGGCAGCGCCCGATGCCGAACGCCGGATGGCCGCGGCCTTCGGTGCCGATACCGCCGTCGCCGGCCTGAACGCGTTGCGCGCCGAGCTGAATGCTCCGCGCGCGCTGAAGGACTACGGCTTCGACGAGTCGAATATCGACGAAGCGGTCGAGCTGGTCCTGCCCGTCGTACCCCCGTCGAACCCTCGCTCCGTCTCCGCCGACGACCTGCGCGATCTGCTCCGCAGCGCGCACGCCGGCGACAACTTCCCGTCGTAGAAAGGACAGCGGCCATGACCGTCGAACCCGGTACCCGCACCACCCCCGCCCAACAGGCCCTCGAAGAAGAACTGATCGGCCGGGTGCTGGCGTCCTTCGAGAACACCCCCGACCCGCGGCTGAAGCAGATCATGCAATCGCTGACGACGCACCTGCACGCCTTCATCCGCGACGTGCGCCTGACCGAAGCCGAGTGGAACAAGGCCATCGAGTTCCTCACCGCCGTCGGGCACATCACCGACGACAAGCGTCAGGAATTCGTCCTGCTCTCCGACGTTCTCGGTGCGTCGATGCAGACCATCGCTGTGAACAACCAGGCGTACAAGGGTGCGACCGACGCGACCGTCTTCGGCCCGTTCTTCGTCGAGGACGCACCCGAGATCCCGCTCGGCGGCGACATGGCCGGCGGCGCGTCGGGCCAGCCGTGCTGGATCGAGGGCACCGTCACCGACACCGACGGCAACCCCGTGCCCAATGCTCGCATCGAGGTGTGGGAGTGCGACGAGGACGGCTTCTACGACGTGCAGTACACCGACGGGCGTGTCGCGGGTCGCGCGCATCTGTTCACCGACGACCAGGGCGCCTACCGATTCTGGGCACTGACACCCGTCCCGTATCCCATCCCGCACGACGGTCCGGTGGGGAAGATGCTCGACGCGACCGGTCGCTCACCCGTGCGTGCCGCGCACCTGCACTTCATGGTGAGCGCCGACGAGCTGCGGACCCTGGTCACCCACATCTTCGTCGACGGCGACCCGCAGCTCGAGATCGGCGACAGCGTCTTCGGCGTGAAGGACTCGCTCGTCAAGGAGTTCGCGCAGCAGGCGCCCGGCACCCCGACGCCGGACGGACGCGACCTCGGGGACAGCTCCTGGGCCAAGGCCCGGTTCGACATCGTGCTCGCGCCCGAGGGCGTCTGACCCCCACCGGTTGACGCGGTGAAACGAGGTTCGCCCCTGCAACACGCCGGGCGAACCCCGTTTCACCGCGCGAAGTTGTTTCGCAAAAGCCGAACCCCACCGGCGCCGGGGACGGCGTCGGTGGGGCTCGACATCAAGGTGTGCTCAGTAGAGTTCTTCAAGCTTGTCGAGATCGACACCTTTGGTTTCGCGACTGGTGGCCACGGCGATCACCGTGATCGACATGGTGATCACCAGGTAGACGATGACTGCGGTGGCACTGAATCGGTCGACCAGCCACACCGCGATGAACGGGGCAGGCGCTCCGGCGATGATCGACGAGCCCTGGAACACCAGCGACGAACCGGCGAAGCGGTACTTGGTGGGGAAGAGTTCCGTGATCCATGCGGCTTCCGGGCCGGCGAGCATGCCGTGCAGCAGCGCGCCGACGCACACACCCACACCGAGCGCGGTCATGTTCTCGGTGTGCACCAGGGAGAAGAAGATCGGCGCCCAGATGACGAGCGACACGGCCGGGACGAGCATGGCGATCTTGCGTCCCACCCGGTCGGACCACCATCCGCCGCCGATCATTCCGAGGAACTGGCAGACCGACGCGAAGGCGACGGTGGTGACGATGGCACCGCGCGTGTAGTCGAAATAGGTCGTGGCGTAGGCGATGACGAAGATCGTGTAGACGTAGAACGCAATGTTCTCGCCGAGGCGCATGCCGAGGCCGTGGAGCAGCGGGCGCGGCTTACGCAGGGCCGCGATGATGCTGGACGATTCCTTGCGTACGGCCTTGTCCTCGGCGGACTCGGCCTTCGCCTGTGCGGCCTGGTAGACCGGAGATTCCTCGACACCCCGTCGGATCAGGAAGCCGATGATCAGCAGGGGCACGGCGAGGAGGAAGGCGACGCGCCAGCCCCAGTTGTCGAAGGCGTCCCCGGGGAAGACGACCGCAAGGATGCCGACCGTGACGGTGGCCAGGACGGTACCGGCCGGCGCTCCGGACTGCGGCCACGCCGCCCAGAATCCACGGCGCTTGGGTTCGCCGTATTCGCTGACCAGGATGACTGCGGCACCGAACTCGCCACCGAGGGCAAAGCCCTGGATCATGCGCAGGACCACGAGGGCGACGGTGGCCCAGATACCGATCTGGCCGTAGGTCGGCAGCAAGCCGATCGCAGCGGTGGCACCGCCGAGCATGAGGAACGTCGCCACCAGGATGGGTTTGCGCCCGAACTTGTCACCGAGATGACCGAAGACGATGCCGCCGAGGGGCCGGGCGACGAACCCGAGTCCTTGTGTGGCGAGTGCCATCAGCAAGGACGCTACGGCGTTGCCGCTGGGGAAGAACAGAGGGCCGAGGACGGTCGCGGCAAGGATGCCGTAGATCGCGAAGTCGTACCACTCGAGGACGGCGCCGGCCATGCTGCCGGCCAGAACCCGCTTGAAGGGGGTTCTGGTGGTCGGTGTGCCGGAGTCCGGTGGAACCGACGGCGTACCCGACTGCTCGATGGTGGTCATGTCGTGCCTTTCGGATCAGTTTCGGGGGCTGCTGTGTGTCACAGCTGGAGGGTCAGCTTGTCGCCGCATGCGCGGGAGCAGCAGGTCATCATGGTTTTCCCGGCTGCGCGCTCGGCCTTGGTGAGGACCAGGTCGCGATGGTCGACCTCGCCGTCGAGGACAGGTACCTCGCACGCACCGCAGATGCCTTCCTCGCAATCGCTCTGCGCGTCGATGTTGGCGGCTCGAAGTGCCTGGAGCACTGTCTGATCGGCGGCGACCGGGACGGTGATGCCGGAATCCTTCAGCACTACGTCGAAGCCGTGTTCCTTGGACGGGTCGAGTTCTTCGAGCGTGGAGGAGAAGTGCTCGACGTGCAGGGTGTCGTCGGGCCAATGGGCGGTGGCCTCGCTCAGTGCGGAGAGCAGACGTTCGGGACCGCACGAGTACACCTGTGTGCCGTCTTCCGGGTCGGCGAAGAGCGAAGGAAGATCCATTCGGACGCCTTCGTCGCCGGGATAGACCCGGACACTCTCGCCGTGGTCGCGGGCGAGCCGGTCGAGGAACGCCATCGAGGTACGCGAGCGTCCGGCGTAGTGGATCTCGTAGTCGCCGCCGGCGGCCTTGACCTGGTCGGCCATCGCGATCACCGGGGTGATGCCGATGCCGCCGGCGATGAAGACGTACCGCTTCGCGTCGGGGTCGAGTTTGAAGTGGTTGCGGGGACCGCGTACACGCAGCGTGGCGCCGACGGCAAGTTCCGTGTGGATCCAGCGCGACCCGCCCCGACTCTCCCGATCGTGGAGGACGGCCACCTGGAAAGTGGTGCGGTCGTGCGGATCACCGCACAGTGAGTACTGCCGCGACACTGCACCGCAGTCGACGTCGATATGCGACCCGGCGGACCATTTCGGCAGCGGCCGCCCGCTCGTGTCGCGCAGGGTGATCAGCAGGGTGTCGTCGGCAACGCGTTCCAGCCCGGAGACGGCCATGGTGCGAGCAATCGTGTTCTTCGACGGTTCGCCGATCTTGACCGGCTGCTGAAGGGACAGCAATTCCGGGTCGGCTCGTTCGGGGTTGCGCGTCGGATCCCAGCGAACCCACACATGATCGGGTCCGCGGAACGAGGTGTTGGGCAGGTAGGTGAATTCCTGATCCGGGACCAGCTCCATGTGTGGCAGGCGCCGGGTCAGTTCTTCGAGGAAGATCTGGATCTCCATGCGTGCGAGGTTTTTTCCCATGCACTGGTGGCTGCCGTACCCGAAGGTGAGATGGTCACTGGCGTTGTCGCGCCGGATGTCGAAGTCGTCGGCCTGGTCGAAGTGGCGTTCGTCGTGGTTCGCGGACGAGTTGACGATCAGTAGCTTCGCCCCGGCAGGAATGGCGACACCGTTGATCGTGGTGTCCGCGGTGACGAGACGCCGCCACGCCGCTACCGATCCGGAATGACGCAGGCATTCTTCGACCGCGTTGGGGATCAGGCTCGGGTCGGCGCAGATCTCTTCCCACACGTCGCGATGTTCGAGCAACAGCCGCAAGGCATTCGCAGAGGCGTTGGCGGTCGTCTCGTGCGCGGCGACGATGCCGGCCATCATCATCGAGTGCAGGTAGGAGTCGGTGACGACGTCCGGCTGTTCCTGCTGAACGCGGATGCCGAAAGGCATCCAGCCGTGCCCGCTGGGATCCTTCCGCATCTTGTCGAGAACGGTGCCCGCGAACTGCCAGAACTTCCCGACGGCATCGGCGACGGCGACCTGCTGCTCGGGAGCCGGACGTCCCCACGTGTTGACGGTGTGTGCGATCGAGTACTCGCGCAGGGTGTCCATGTCCTCCTCGGGCACACCGAGGAAGTGCAGGGCGACGGTGAGCGGAACCTCCCAGAGCATCTCGTCGACGAGGTCGACGTGACCGGCATCGATGAAACGATCGACGTATTCGCGGGTCAGCCGGCGCACCATCGGCTCGTGGTGGGCGAGCGCGGCGGGAGTGAAGGGCTCCATCAGCGCTCGCCGTCGCGGCATGTGTGCCGGTTCGTCCTCGTTGACGAGAGTGCGGTTCATGGCATAGCCGTATCGGGCCAGAACAGCGTTCGCCTCGTCGGAGGTCGGGGTGATCTTCTCGAGAGCGATCGAAGGCGAGAAGAGTTCGTTGTCGCGGAAGACGGCTTTGACGTCTTCGTAGCGCGTGACGACCCAGTAGCCGAGTTCGGGACTGTAGTAGACCGGTTCTTCGTCCCGGGACCACCGCAGAGATGCGGCCGGATCCACCTGGTACGGCCCGGTGAAGGGATCGAACGCCGCGGCGCGCGGGGAGACAGGGCAGCCGGTCGGGGAGGTGAAGGCGGTGTGGTCGATGGGGCAATGGCTCTCCGCGGCGGGTTGCGGGGTGTCGAGGACGGTGCCGATCGACTGACTCGTCATGATGCTCTCCATCTGCGAACTGCGAATTTACTTTTATCGAACATATGTGTTCGTTGAACGCACATTCAGACGGTAACGGTGGTCACACTCGGCGTCAATGCCGGGGTTGGATCTCTGTGCTGAGGGCAAGAAAAGGACGCCCTCAGCGGGCGTCCTCGAGCGCGGCTGTACTGGTCAGGTATCGAGCAGGCTGTTGATCCGTGCGGCGGTCGCCACAACGGCGGTTGCCGCAGTGTCGGTATCGAGACCTTCGATCGCGACGACGCCGACGCTCGCCTCGAATCCCATGCCCTCATGGTCGACGGGAGAGCGCACGCCGGCTGCCACGCCGACAGCGCCGTGTTCGAGTTCGCCGGCGGTGATGCTGAAGCCGTCCTCGCGTGCGCGTCGGATCGCGTCGGTGTCGGACTCCGATGCGGGGCGACCGGCAAGGATGGCGATACCAGCCGCGCCCTTGGACACGGGATGTCTGGTGCCGACTCGGTAGCCCACTCGGAGGATGCCCGAATCGGGTTCGGCCACCGCGATCACTACGCACTCGTCGCCCTCGAGGGTCGACAGGAAAGCGGTGGCCGATGTCTGCTGAGCCAGGTCTCGCAGGAGCGGTTGCGTCACCTCGCGCAAGCGGGGACGGAAGCGCGAACCGAGTAGTGCGGCTCCCACTGCCAATCTGATCCGGCCGTCGTGCATTCGGGCTACGAGCGAGTGTGCTTCGAGAGTCGCGACGATTCGATAGCCGATGGCCCGAGCGACCTCCAGCTCGGCCGAGAGTTCCGCGATCGAGATTCCCCCTGGTCGCTGCGACACGATGTCCAGCGCGCGTAGACCGCGATCAAGGGTCTGGAGGGTGCTCAACAGTTCTCCTCGGGGCTCTCGCTAGCGATACCGAAGCCTATCCCGGCCACATCTCCGGCTATCGGCATGGCGGTCGGGTTGCGCGGGCCGCGTGGTGTCCTCACCACCGGGCAGGGGGCGCTTGATGTTTCGGAAACTCGAAGTAACACTATTCGGCGCCCGGCTCTCGTCGATCTCGGGAAATCGATCGGGCCCCGGGTTGGAAAGAACGTCACATAAACGTGATTATCATCACTTCTCGTATTCCCATCGTTCGGACTACGACCAGGTAGATGCACTCGAAGACCAAGGGATTCAACCGAACACACGACACGATCCCATGACCGGCTACCGAACAGGGTCTGGATTTCGCGGCTGATCTGCGACAAGACTTCGATTCACACGTAACGCTCAGTTATTTCTCAGGGATAGTTCGGGTAACGCTCGCTCGAGTCCGGTTCCAGCGCCGGGGCCGGATTCGTCGGGAAATAGTTTTGTCTCGGGGAGGAGACACATTCATGGGGAGGACTGCGGGATGACGACGGTCGATGATCGAGGGCTCGACCCGTCCGACGCTCCGCGGCGCGCACCTGACCGTGCGCCCGCGGACGCGTCGCCCGGCACCGGTGTCAACCGGTGGAAGTGGCAGAACGTGTACGTGAAGAGGCTGTGCCTCACGGACGCGATCACCGTGGTCCTCTCCGTGATCCTGGCGCAGACCGTCCGCTTCGGCTACGAGGATCTACTCCGCGCCGGAGGTGGCGGTCAGCTCGATTACACGGTGGTATCTGCCGTCCTCATCGTGGCCTGGCTGGGCGCGCTGAGCGTCTTCCGTACGCGGTCGCGTCGCGTGATCGGTGCCGGTTACGACGAGTATCAGCGGGTCATTTCGGCGACGCTCGCCGTGTTCGGCACCATCGCCATCATCGCGCTCATCACCAACCAGCAGATCGCGCGTGGCTTTCTTGCTATCGCGTTGCCGGTGGGTCTTGCCGGTTTGCTGTTGTCGCGGTGGGTGTGGCGGAAGGTGATCGCGCGCAAGCGTGCTCGGGGTGAGTTCCAGACGTCGGTACTCGTTGTGGGCGGTGCCCGGGCGGTGCGGCACATGGCGAGCACCTTCTCCCGTCAGGACGGGGAAGGCTATTGCGTTGTCGGTGTCTGCGTGCCGCGCTATTCGGGTGCGCCCGGTGATGTGATCGATGTCGACGGCCGGGAGATCACCGTCTACGGCGACGAGCACTCCGTCGTCGAAGCGCTCGAGTTGTCGGGGGCGGACACGGTGGTGGTCACCGCCACTGAAACCCTGGGCAGCGACGGTTTGCACGATCTGGTCTGGCAGCTCGAGCCGCTCGACACCGACCTGGTCGTGGCGACGGGTGTGGTCGATGTGGCCGGTCCGCGTATCGAGATGCGTCCGGTGGCCGGCCTGCCGCTGATCCATGTCGAGAAGCCGAGCTATCACGGGGCGAAGCGGTCGGGGAAGCGGATCTTCGATCTGGCGTTTGCGGGCCTGGCGTTGCTGGCGTTGGCGCCGGTGTTCGCGGTGGTCGCGCTGCTCATCAAGTTGGAGGATCGGGGTCCGGTCTTCTACAAGGCCGAGCGGATCGGTCTCGACGGTGAGCCGTTCGGGATGGTCAAGTTCCGGTCGATGGTCACCAATGCCGACAAGATGGTCGATCGGCTGCTCGCGCAGAACGAGGGTGCCGGCCCGTTGTTCAAGATGAAGGACGATCCGCGGGTTACGCGGGTGGGCAGGGTGATGCGGCGGTTCAGCATCGACGAGTTGCCGCAGTTCCTCAATGTGATTCGTGGGGAGATGAGTGTGGTGGGTCCGCGTCCGCCGTTGCGGCGTGAGGTCGAGGCCTACGACGGTCGGGTCAAGCGCCGGTTGTTGGTGCGCCCCGGCGTGACGGGTCTGTGGCAGGTCAGTGGCCGCTCGGATCTGTCGTGGGACGAGTCGGTGCGCCTGGACCTGTCGTATGTGGAGAACTGGTCGATGGTGAGCGATGTGTTGATCATCGGTAAGACCGTCAAGGCAGTGCTCGCCAGCGACGGCGCCTACTGACACAAGCTCGAAAAAGAACGGCCTCGGGGTTTCGACTCCGGGGCCGTTCTCGATCTCCGACACCCAACCGTGATTTGACTTTCCGCTGTGATGACCCGCACAGTATGTACGCACAGCGTTCGTGACGTACGCAGTGCGTACAGTTCTGATTCCCTTGGAAGGAACCTCCGGTGTCACGACGCTCATTCGAATTCGGCCGACTCCGCACTGCGGCAGTAGTGGGGTCGGGTGTTCTCGCGCTCGCCCTCGCAGGCTGCAGCACCGGAGAATCCGCTGCTCAGGACACGGTCCAGGAAACGACGGTCTCGGACGGCTCTGCCTCGGACTCTGCCCACCCCGCGGCCGACGCTCCCGCCGAGGGAGAGATGCGCGTGACGCTGCTCGGCACGGGCAGCCCGGTGCCGAGCACCGAGCGCTACGGCATGTCCACGCTGGTCCAGGCCAACGGTCTGAACCTCGTCTTCGATGCGGGGCGCGGAGCCACAGTCCGCCTGACGCAGGCCGGCGTTCCGGTCGGTCAGGTCGACGCCGTCTTCCTCACCCACTTCCATTCCGACCACATCAACGGTTTGTCCGACCTCTGGATGAGCAGCTACGTCCCGGCACTCGGTGGGCGCGAGGGCGCCTTCCAGCTCTACGGACCCGTCGGCGTCCGGAACATCGGCGACGGAATGCAGAGCACCTACCGCAACGACATCGACGTGCGCGTCGCGGACAAGGAAGTCGATCCCGCGACCACGCCGATCGAATCGCACGAGTTCGCAGAAGACGGCGTCGTCTTCGACCAGGACGGCGTCACCGTCACGATGTTCACCGTGGAGCACGATCCGGTCGGTGCGATCCAGCCGGCGGTCGGCTATCGCGTCGACTATGCGGGCAAGTCGGTGCTCATCAGCGGCGACACCGTTCCCACCGAGAACGTCCTGAAGTTCGGTGAAGGCGTCGACGTGCTGGTGCACGAGGTCGCCGACTTCGAGGATCCGTCGGCGCTCCCCAGCGTGTACGCGCATCACACGAACCCGCAGCAGGCAGGCGACATCTTCGAGCAGACCCAGCCGAAGATGGCGGTCTACAGCCACATCGTCAACGGCATCCCCGGCCGCGTCCCCGGCATCTCCGATGAGATGCTCGTCGAACGCACCCGCGAGAACTACGACGGCCCGCTGACCGTCGGCACCGACCTGATGACCTTCCTCATCACCGGCGATGAGGTGCGCGTCGACAGCTGATCGACAGCACGGACCGAACCCCGCCGGCACCATCGGCGGGGTTTCGCCGTGCGGTATCCGGGGGCATCTGGTCCCTGTACCGCGTTTCCCGACGAGGAGGATCCGACATGGCGGCCACCGTCTCCGATCGTTTCGACATCGACGCCACACCCGAGCAGGTGATGCGCGCCCTGAAGGATGTCGAGCGCATTCCCGAGTGGTCGTCGGCGCACAAGAGCGTCGAGGTGCTCACCCGGGACGACGACGGCCGGCCGCTCCGGATCCGCATGACCCTGTCGCTGCTCGGCTTCTCCGACACCCAGACGATCGAGCATTCGTGGACAGAGAGTTCGACGTCGTGGACTCTCGTCGAGAGCTCCATGCAGCGCAGCCAGGACGGCGAGTACGCACTCGAACCGACCGAGCGCGGCACGCGAGTGCACGTCACCATGTCGCTCGAACCGAAGGTCCCGGTTCCCGGCTTCGTGCTCAAGCGCGGCCAGAAGCATGCGGTCGAAGCGGTCCGGAAGGGGCTGACCGAGTTCGTCCTGTCCAATTACGCCTGACTCGCCGTCGGCAGTTCCAGAGTGAACCGGGCTCCGCAGCCCGGTCCGTCACTGTGCGCGTGGATGCGACCATCGTGGGCTTCGACGAGTGCCCGCGCGATCGTCAGGCCGATGCCGCTGCCGCCGTGATTCCGGTCGCGGGCGGTGTCCGCGCGGTAGAACCGGTCGAAGAGGTGGTCGAGGTGATCGGGCGCGATGCCGGCGCCCGTGTCGGTCACGGTGATCTCCGTTCGGCCGCGGCCCAGGATGCGAGTGGCGACGGTGACGTTTCCTCCTGCCGGTGTGTGCCGTAGGGCGTTGTCCAGCAGGTTCGCCAGCACCTGTCCGAGCCGGTCGGGATCGACCGTCACCGGCGCAGATTCGACGACCTCGGCCTGCAACGTCACGCCTTTGCCGTCGTACTGCTCGCGCACCGCGTCGACCGCCGTGGCGACGAGGGTGCCGGTGGTAGTGGGCACCCGATGGATGCGGGTGAGGTGCTCTTCCGCCCGGGAGACCGCGGTGATGTCCTGTGCCAGGCGGTTCAGCCGGTGGGTGGCGGCTCGCAGAATCTGCCGGGTGTCGTCGTCGAGAGTGCGGACGCCGTCCTCGAGTGCTTCCAGATAGGAGTCGAGTGTGGCGATGGGTGTGCGCATTTCGTGTCCGAGGTCGGCGAGCATTCTGCGCCTTGTGATTTCGGTGGCTTCGAGGCGTCGTGCCAGCTCGTTGAAACTGGTTGCCAGTTCGTCGAATTCGTGGCCGAGGTCGGGGCTGGGGACGCGGGTGTCGTAGCGACCTCCGGCGATCTGCGCGGTAGAGGTGGTCACCGTATCGAGCGAACGCTGGATACGACGCGCGATGTACCAACTGACCGCCGAGGCCAACAGCACTGCGATCGCGACCGCCAGACCCCACGCGAGGACGATGGCCCAGGTGAAGGCTTCTTCGACGTGGGCGGCCTGGCTCGAATCGTGATCGATCCCCGCTTGTCCGAGATGGTCGTGGAAGATCCCGGGAGCGAGAGCGGACGCGACCAGCCATGCGCTGACGGCACATCCGACGACGACGGCCACGAGCGCGAGGAACAGGCGGGTGCCGAAACTCGTCGCGGTGGGGGAGCGGGACTTCATTGTCCTGTACCCATCCGGTAGCCGACGCCGCGGACGGTGCGCACGAAACGTCCCTGGTTCGCGTCGTCGCCGAGTTTGCGGCGCAGATGGCCGATGTGCACGTCCACGAGGTGGTCGTCACCGACCCAATTCTGCCCCCACACGGCCGCGATGAGCTGTGCCCGGGTGAACACGACGCCGGGGTCCTGGGACAGGGCGGCGAGGATGTCGAACTCGGTGCGGGTGAGCGCGACCGGTGTGTCGCCCACGGCGACCTCCCGTCCGTCGACGTCGATGGACAGATCGCCGAACACGCGGTCCTGCCGGCCCGTAGAGGCTGAGATCCGTGCAGTGGTCCGGGGACGACGCAGCATGGCCTGGATGCGGGCCATGAGTTCGCGCGGGCTGAACGGCTTCGTCAGGTAGTCGTCTGCCCCGACGGACAGACCGATCAGGGTGTCGACTTCCTCGGTACGCGCGGTGAGCATCACGACGTACGCGTCGGAGAAGGTTCGCAGCTGCCGGCACACCTCGACACCGTCGAGTCCGGGTAGGCCGAGGTCGAGCACCAGGATGTCGGGGTCGACCTGCCGCGCGAGGGTCACGGCCTCGGATCCGTCGCCGGTGATCGTCACGTCGAAGCCGTCGCGTTCGAGATACGAACCCACGAGCTTCGCCAACGACTCCTCGTCCTCGACGACCATGGCTCGCATCCGGGCGGTCGAGCTCGGGACGGGTGCGGATCCGCCGGAAGGTCCCGTCACACGGGCAGAAGAAGGCATGGGATCCATCATCGTCACCCGCAGAGGTGCTGACGATGCGCCCGCAGATCTTGAGCAAATCTTCATGCGATCTCCATCGGATCCCGGGAGTACACCCGCGAGGGTGGACATCATGAACAAGAAGACTCTGGCTGCCGGTGCGATCGCGCTGGCGGTGACGTTCGCAGCGTCGGCGTGCAGTGATTCCGGTGGCGACGAAGCAACCACGGCGACCGCCACTTCGGTCCCGACATCCGCCGAGGCGAACTCCGCGCGGTTCGACCAGGACGATGTGATGTTCTCGCGCATGATGATCCCGCACCATGCGCAGGCCATCGAGATGAGCGACATGCTGCTGGCAAAGGACGGCATCCCGGAGCCGGTGAGGGCGCTGGCCGAGCAGATCAAGGCAGAGCAACAACCCGAGATCGAGCAGTTCGAGGCATGGCTCCAGGAATGGGGCATGCCCATGCACGGGGACGACGCTCCTGGAATGAACGGCCACATGTCCGGCATGCCATCTGTCTCGGACATGCCGGGTATGGACGACATGCCGCACATGGACGGGATGATGAGCGAGCAGGACATGCAGGCACTGTCCGACGCGCAGGGTGTCGACGCGGCCCGCCTGTATCTGGAGCAGATGATCGTCCACCATGAGGGAGCGATCGAGATGGCGCAGGACGAGATCGAGGACGGGCAGTACCCCGAGACCGTCGAGCTGGCCCGCACCATCGCCGACACGCAGCAGAAGGAAATCGACACGATGCGTCAGTTGTTGACCACTCTATAGCCGATCCGCGTCGTAGGTTCGTCCCGTCGGCCGAGTCAGGAGCTGTCGATGTCCCAGCAGGTGCACGAACACACGCACGAGCACGAGCACGCCGGTCACGATCGTCACGCGGGACACGGCGCCCACGGCGAGATGTTCCGGCGACGGTTCTGGGTCAGTCTGATCCTGTCGGTGCCGGTCGTGGTCTTCAGCCACATGGTCGCCGAGCTCTTCGGCTACCACCTCCCGGATGTTCCGGGTACCGAGTGGATCCCACCGGTGCTGGGCACCGTCATCTTCTTCTATGGCGGCGTGCCGTTCCTGACCGGCGGCTGGGCCGAACTACGTTCCCGCCGACCGGGGATGATGCTGCTCATCGCCATGGCCATCAGCGTCGCCTTCGTCGCGTCGTGGGCCACGACTCTCGAGGTCGGCGGTTTCGACCTGGACTTCTGGTGGGAATTGGCGCTGCTGATCGTCATCATGCTGCTCGGTCACTGGCTCGAGATGCGGGCGCTGGGTTCGGCGTCCGGAGCACTCGAAGCACTGGCCGCGATGCTGCCCGACACTGCCGAGAAGGTCACCGACGACGGTGTGGTCGAGGTGCCGCTGCACGAAGTGGCTCTCGGCGACGTGGTGCTCGTGCGCGCGGGAGCACGCGTGCCCGCCGACGGCACGGTCATCGACGGCACCGCCGAGGTCGACGAGTCGATGGTCACCGGCGAATCCAAGACCGTCACCCGCGACGTCGGCGACACGGTGGTCGCGGGCACCGTCGCCACCGACAGCGCGCTGCGGGTGCGGATCACGGCGGTGGGGGAGGACACCGCGTTGGCCGGCATCCAACGCATGGTCGCCGATGCCCAGGCATCCTCGTCCCGCGCGCAGGCCTTGGCGGATCGCGCCGCGGCCTTCCTCTTCTACTTCGCCGCGATCGCGGGTGCTCTCACCTTCCTCGTGTGGACGTTGCTCGGCAATCTCGACGAAGCGGTGGTCCGTACCGTCACCGTTCTCGTCATCGCCTGCCCTCACGCGTTAGGTTTGGCGATCCCGCTGGTGATCGCCATCTCGACCGAACGTGCGGCTCGGGCGGGTGTGCTCGTCAAGGATCGGTTGGCGCTCGAACGCATGCGCACCGTCGACGCAGTGTTGTTCGACAAGACCGGCACCCTCACACAGGGCAGGCACGAGGTCACCGGTGTCGTCGCCACGGCGGGAACCGACGAGGATCATCTGCTCGCTCTGGCAGCAGCGGTCGAAGCCGACAGCGAGCACCCGGTCGCGCGAGCCATCGTCGCCGCCGCCCGTGCCCGCGTGCCGTCCGCCGAGCGGATGGCAGTGACGGACTTCCGCTCGTTGCCCGGCCGAGGCGTGCGTGGACTCGTCGACGGAGTGGAGGTGACGATCGGCGGACCGTCCATGCTGTCGTCCCTGCAGTTGTCGGTGCCCGACGACGTCGCCGCGGTCACCGACGGATGGGTACGACGCGGTGCATCGGTGCTGCACGTTGCCTCCGACGGTCGGGTGCTCGGCGCGGTGGCGCTCGAGGACACCGTGCGCGACGAATCGCGGCAGGCCGTCGACGCCCTGCATGCGCGGGGCGTGAAGGTCGCGATGATCACCGGTGATGCCCAGCAGGTGGCCGACGCCGTGGCCGCCGATCTCGGCATCGACGAAGTGTTCGCGGAAGTGCTCCCGGAACACAAGGACGCGAAGGTCGCCGAATTGCAGAAGCGCGGGCACACCGTCGCAATGGTCGGCGACGGGGTCAACGACGCGCCTGCCCTCGCGCGAGCCGACGTCGGTATCGCGATCGGAGCGGGCACGGACGTCGCGATCGAGTCGGCCGGTGTCGTCCTCGCCGCGAACGATCCGCGAGCAGTGCTGTCGATCATCAAGCTCTCGCACGCGAGTTACCGCAAGATGTGGCAGAACCTGCTGTGGGCAACCGGATACAACGTCGTCGCCGTTCCGTTGGCGGCCGGTGTGCTGGCCTTCGCCGGTATCGCGATCTCGCCGGCCGTGGCCGCGGTGCTCATGTCGGCGTCGACGATCGTCGTCGCGCTCAACGCGCAGACGCTCAGGCGCCTCGATCTCGACCCCGGGCACGCTACCGACGGACGAGTTTCTCGATAACTTCTCTTTTGTTGACGCGCGCGAGCGACACTTCTGTGAGACGATCTCAATCGCATAACGTATCGGAGTCGCTACGGAGGACGCGGCATCGATATACGGGGTTGTCGACGTCCGAGTGCAGGGAGGTGCTCGAGCGTCGAAGCGTCTCGGGGAGGAGACACACTATGAGGGTTCTTCCGTCATGACCACAGTTCGTCACACGAACGACGATGCTGCACATGACCTTTCGCTTATCGACACCAGTACCGGCGCTCCGGCCGGTGCTCGGATGTCCACCAGATGGGGATGGCAGAAGTCCTACGTCAACACTCTGTTCGTCACCGACGCTCTGGTCGTCGTGCTGGCCATTGCGCTCGCGCATGTGATGCGGTTCGGGCAGGATTCGCTCGTCACCATGGACGGCGTCGGAACGCTGAGTTACACGCTGATCTCCGTTGCGTTCGGCGCGGCGTGGATCGCATTTCTTTCCCTGTTCCGTACCCGCTCCAGGCGGGTCATCGGCGCCGGCTTCGAGGAATATCAGCGCGTCGTTTCGGCGACGCTCAATCTTTTCGGTCTCGTTGCCATCGTGGCGCTCATCTTCCGGATGGAGCTTGCGCGCGGCTATCTCGCCATCGCTCTGCCCGTGGGTCTCGCGGGACTGCTGTTCTTCCGGTGGGTTTGGCGACGAGCTGTCGCACGTCGGCGCCGGAAGGGTGAGTTCACGACGTCAGTGCTGGTGGTGGGTGGCGCTCGCGCAGTTCGCCACATGGCCGGCACGTTCCAGCGCCGTAGCGGTGAGGGTTATCGCGTGGTGGGCGTGTGCGTGCCGCGGTATTCCGGTGTGCCGGGCGAGAGTATCGATGTGGACGGACGGAAGATCCCGAT
Organism: Rhodococcus sp. GQ147; assembly: GCF_059759155.1. NCBI lineage: Bacteria > Bacillati > Actinomycetota > Actinomycetes > Mycobacteriales > Nocardiaceae > Rhodococcus > Rhodococcus sp. GQ147. Next base: position 4,054 of record NZ_JCAXDU010000008.1, on the reverse strand, counting down.
CCACGGCGACGAGAGCACCGTCGTCGAAGCGTTGCGTGCTTCGGGTGCCGACACCGTCGCGGTGACCGCCACCGAGACCCTCGGCCACGAAGGCATCCGCGACCTGCTGTGGCAGCTCGAACCCGAGCGCGCCGATCTGGTGGTGGCGACGGGCGTCGTCGATGTCGCCGGCCCGCGCATCGAGATGCGCCCGGTTGCCGGGTTGCCACTGATCCATGTGGAGAAGCCGAGCTATCACGGTGCGAAGCGCAGCGGGAAACGTCTGTTCGACCTCGCCTTCTCGCTCGCCGCGCTGCTGTGTCTGGCTCCGGTCTTCGCTGTCGTAGCGCTGCTCATCAAGCTCGAGGACGGCGGCCCGATCTTCTACAAGTCCGAGCGCATCGGTATCGACGGCACCCCGTTCGGAATGATCAAGTTCCGCTCGATGGTGCAGAACGCCGACAAGTTGGTCGACAAGCTGCTCGATCAGAACGAGGGCGCCGGCCTGCTCTTCAAGATGAGAGTGGATCCGCGCGTCACCCGTGTGGGTCGGGTCCTGCGCCGGTTCAGCATCGACGAGCTGCCGCAGTTCATCAACGTCGTGCGCGGCGAGATGAGCGTAGTGGGTCCGCGTCCGCCGCTGCGCCGTGAGGTGGAGAGCTACGACGGCCGGGTCAAGCGTCGCCTGCTGGTGCGTCCCGGTGTCACGGGCCTGTGGCAGGTCAGCGGCCGCTCGGACCTGTCGTGGGACGAGTCGGTGCGTCTGGACCTGTCGTATGTGGAGAACTGGTCCATGGTCTCCGACGTCCTGATCATCATGAAGACCGTGAAGGCGGTCGTCGCCAGCGAAGGCGCGTACTGATCTTCGATCGAGCGATTCTCGCCCCAAGATCAACTTCGCGGTAGTGTCTCAGGCTGTCGCCGTCCCCTGCACGGTGACATCGAACCCCGCCGGAAGGTTACTCGCATGGCCTTCCGGCGGGGCTTCTGTTGTCTGTGGGCACACTTCTTCTGGCCCGAGTAGGTCTTATGCCTCCAGCGGCAGGGTGAATTCATCGGGTGATATCCGGCCCGTCAGGCTACGAAACACGAAGTTGGACCGTTGTCCAACTTGTGCAGTGGATTGTGTTCGTACTCCTCGGTTGGGTTGTCGTGTCGATCGCCGTGGCCGTGATCTTAGGGCGAATCATTCGGGCTCGTGACCAGCGCGAGGCCCCGCCACCGTTTCCCGAAGACGGTGATACGCGATGGGAGGACGCCGGTTGAGCCGGTGATAGCTGCCTCGACGGTCTTCGGGCATCCGGGGGCGTTTGCGAGGCGGGTCCGGCGGGAAGTCGACTGTCAACGAGATCTGCGCAGTTCGACGACTCCACCGATGTACAGGACGGTATTTCATGCCTGAGGAAGACGTACACACCACTAAGACCGATCAACTGAAGTTTCAGGATCCGACCACTCGCTACCCCTCCATCTCACCTCCGAAGCAGGATCAGCCCGAGCCGGGACTCGACGCCGACATGGTGCCCAAGGCCGACATCGGCGAGTTCTCGTATCGGGGCACGGGCCGCCTCGAAGGTCGCAAGGCGCTGATCACCGGTGGCGACTCCGGCATCGGCGCTGCCACTGCCATCGCGTTCGCGCGCGAGGGCGCCGACGTCGCGATCTCGTACCTGCCGGACGAAGAACCCGACGCCAAGAATGTCGCACGCATCATCACCGAGAGCGGTCGCAAGGCGGTCACTCTCCCCGGTGATCTGACGGATGCCTCGTTCTGCTCCGACGTCGTGAACCAGGCGGTCGAACAGCTGGGTGGACTGGACATCCTCGTCAACAATGCGGGCAAGCAAATCGCGGTAGAGGGGCTCGACGACCTGCCCGACGATCAGCTCGAGCAGACCTTCCAGGTCAACATCCTCGCGATGTTCCGCACCACCCGTGCGGCGTTGAAGCATCTGCAGCCGGGCTCGACGATCATCAACACCACCTCGATCGTGGCGTACCAGCCGTCGCCGGCGTTGATCGACTACTCGTCGACGAAGGCCGCGATCAACAACTTCACGAAGAACATGGCGACCCAGCTGGCGGAGAAGGGTATCCGTGTGAACGCGGTTGCGCCCGGACCGATCTGGACGCCGTTGCAGCCGTCGGACGGCCAGCCGAAGGAAGAACTGCCCGAGTTCGGGCAGAACACCCCGCTCGGACGTGCGGGACAGCCGACCGAACTGGCACCGGCCTACGTGTTCCTGGCGTCACCGGAATCGAGCTACGTGGTGGGTTCGACGATCCACGTCAACGGTGGGATGCCGTCGCCGTAAACAGATCGCCTCACCCCGCAACGGGGGACAGGTTCGAGACGAGTACCACCGCGTCCGAGTCCACGCTCTGGAGCAGTGCCGCGACGACGGGGTCACGGACCACGCCGTGATCGCGGACGTGCGACCTCCCAAGGTGGGATCGATCGCGTTGGTGAGGTCCGCTCGTAATTCCTGACCGGCGAACTCCATTCGACGATGGGGCGGATGCTCGTCGCATCCGGGTGTGCGACAACGACGACTTCGACACGGTCGAGGCCGATCGTCGCCAATGCGAGGGCTACGGACGAGTTCAGCGTGCGGGGAAGGGCAAGTACTGCTTCGCTGAGTTGATTCATGAGTCGGTGTGGGCGGCTGGGCTCAGCCAGGTTTGCGAAACAGACGAGGAACAGCGCGGACGACTCCCGTACCGTCCACGCAGATGCGTTACGAGCGGGTCAGATGCGAGGACCATAGCGAGGATGAGAAACAATCCCCTCCATGAACGACACGCAGATCGACATCTTGTGGGGCCTAGCCGGAGGCGCACTCGCCGGCCTGTTCATGTCCGCATTGATCGTCGTTGCGTAGCTGAGCGCCTGGTGCCGCGCCGGCACTCGAGATGCACCCCTAGGCACCCTCACGGAGAATGCACCTCATGCACTTAATGGATGTCAGGATCAAGCCTGTCTACTGGTGGGCGCTCGCCGTGCTCGTCGCAATCACCATCGCTGTGATGGGTGGCATCTTCAAGTACACGCAGGACCACGGCACCTACTACGAGCGCCACCCCGAGAAGCGCATCGAGATGCTCCACGGGGCAGGATCTGCTGAATGACGATCAAGGGTTGGCTCGCCAACAGTCCCGCCGCATCCGCGCTCCTGCACTCGAAGGTGCGACTTACGCTGCTCCGGGCAGCAGGCGCGAAGATCGGCCGCGCTCGCATCATGCACGGCATGACCGTCGGCGGCGATATATCCGGGCTGACCATCGGCGACGGAGCGTTCCTCAATACAGGCTGCTCGCTTCATCCCACGGGTGGCATCAATATCGGTGACAACGTGTCGTTCGGTCCGCGAGTGATCGTCATGACCGGCACCCACGAGATCGGCCCCAGCGTCAAGCGGGCCAGCGATCCCACCAACTTTCAACCGGTCATCATCGGAGATGGCGCATGGCTCGGCGCCGGGGTCATCGTCAATCCCGGGGTCACGATCGGGGCTGGTTGCATCGTCGCGCCCGGCGCGGTCGTCACGAAGGACTGCGAGCCGAACGGGCTCTATGCTGGCGTGCCCGCAATCCGTAAGCGAGACTTGGACGTGTGACCCACCTGCCCTCGTGGGACACTCCCCTGGTCGAGTACTCCTCGCGGAGGCTCAAACTGTCCTACCTGCGGCTATGTAGGGGAGGGAATCGCAGCGTCTGTTCGGGCCAATCGGTTGCGACTCATTCTCGACCGCTCACTCCGAAGGCCAGAATGCAGCAGCTCCACCGTCAGTACTTTCGGCGATCCGGTGATGTGCGGATGCAATGACACGGTCCACTCAAGTGCAGTCGTGGACAGCATGTACGACACCGTCCGGAGTGGCGTTGACGACTAGTGCGACCTCTGGCTCCACGCGCCGTCCTGGCGGAAGCGCAGACCAGAGTCCACCCACGCGCCACCCTGCCTGGCCCTGACCGCAGCATCGACACACGCCCCACCGACTCGGACGCGAGCACCGGATGTCGGCCTAGGATGTTCCTGCTCGACATTGCCGACCGTGAGTGCGTGCGTGTAGAA
>NZ_JCAXDU010000078.1:0-239 GCF_059759155.1 Rhodococcus sp. GQ147 | reverse complement strand
ACCACCGGCACCGTGTTGGACTTCATGCGGCACTGCCGCGAAGCCTCGATCGCCGGACGTCCCGCCAATGTGCTGTCGATGACCGGCAAGCGCCTCGACCACTACAGCGCGACCACGATCAACCACCGGCTCGCCGCCCTGACCGGGCTGTTCACCTTCCGCGCCCTGCGCGAACCCGAGCTGCGCAACCCGATCCCCAGCGGACGGGAAGCCCGCAGAGTCAGCGCCGAAGAACGCAA